>JBLXCH010000040.1:0-25867 GCA_048265065.1 Motiliproteus sp.
AACCTCTGATGTGCCACCAGAGGTTGATAGCTCAGTTTGTGTGCCTGTGAGTGATGCGATGCTTTGTTGGCAGGCGTCAACGAGATCCCCTGCCGCTGTTAAAAATGGATTACCGCTAAGTGACCAGTCAAGGTCGTAGTCTAAGTCGTGTGCATCAAGAATTGCTTTGGTGCGCTGCTGAATGTCGTCAGCAGTTAACTCGGTCGAGAACCGAAAATTAAACTGAACATCAATGTCGCCGGGTACTACATTGGTCGCGCCGGTGCCGGAATGAAGGTTGGAAATCTGAAAGCTGGTGGGTGGGAAAAAATCATTACCTTCATCCCATATTTCAGTTGATAGCGCAGCGAGTGCCGGGGCCGCCATGTGGATTGGGTTTTTAACCAAATGCGGGTAGGCGACATGACCTTGCACGCCTTTGACAACTAGGTGGCCGCTTAAAGAGCCGCGGCGACCATTCTTGATTACGTCGCCAACTACGTTAGTGCTTGATGGTTCGCCGACTATGCACCAGTCGATTTTTTCATTGCGTGCTTCTAAAGTGTCAACGACCCGAGTGGTACCGTTGACGTAAGGGCCTTCTTCGTCAGAGGTGATGAGTAGCGCAATGGAGCCTTTGTGTTTTGGGTGGGCCGTGACAAAACGTTCGGCGGCCGTAACGAATGCGGCGAGACTGCCTTTCATATCGGCGGCACCGCGACCACATAACATCCCGTCTTTGATTTCTGCCTCAAAGGGAGGGTGGTCCCATTGATCCTCAGGACCTGTTGGCACAACGTCAGTGTGACCGGCAAAGCAAAATACGGGGCCTGATTTGCCGCGTCGAGCCCAGAAGTTAGTGACTTCTTCAAATGGCATTTGTTCGATGTTAAACCCCAGTTGGGTTAGTCGATCTGTCATTACTTTTTGGCAGCCCGCGTCTTCTGGAGTGACAGAGGCGCGGTTAATTAAATTAATGGCTAGCTCAAGCGTAGGTGACAAATCAGACATTAGATTACTCGGTAGTGTTCGGAATGAAAGAAGGCGTAAAGACGTTGTTAACGAAGCAAGTTCGATAGCTTAGGGTTTGGTTCTTCTGAGGCGCGATACATCAATGCAATATTGCCAATCTCTTGCACGATCTCCGCTTGAACCTGTTCGCACAGGGTTTTAATCAAGGCTTTTTTGACATCGCGGTCACCGACACTGAACTTAACTTTAATAAGTTCGTGGTCTTCTAAAGCACGATCAACTTCTAACTGAACATTTTCAGTGAGACCGTTGCCTGCCACCATGACAATGGGGTTTAGGTTGTGGCCAATGCTACGAAACTGTTTTTTTTGCGCGGCTGTTAAGCTCATAATAAAATACTAACCTTTAGCTGTTTGCTGTCGCGTTTTTTGTCACAATGCTTTCGCGGCAGTTAAGGTCGTGCATTTTAGCGCAGAAGCGACAGATAAAGTAGTAACGCTGTAGTGATACTACCGCGATATTTTAGTGATAGTCAGGGGCTTTTAACGAGTGTTCGCTTTTGTCGTCGTGCTGTCGTAAATCAAGAGAGGCAAGTTCGTGGCAAAATCAAAGAGTAGTGAGCGTTGGTTGAAGGAACATTTTGACGACCACTATGTCCAAAAGTCGAAGCAAGACGGTTATCGCTCAAGGGCGAGCTATAAGCTGCTTGAACTTAGCGAGAAAGACCAACTGATTAAACCGGGAATGACGGTGGTAGATTTGGGTTCTGCTCCTGGGGGGTGGTCTCAGGTTGCTGCGCAGTTGGTTGGTGAGCATGGGCAGGTGATTGCTTCAGATATTCTGCCTATGGATACGATGGCTGGCGTGACATTTATTCAAGGTGATTTCACCGAAGAGTCAGTCTATGAGAGAATCCTAGATGCAGTGGGAAATAAGCCGGTGGATATTGTAATTTCCGATATGGCCCCCAATATGAGTGGTATGTCGTCCATTGATCAACCCAAAGCGATGTATTTGGTGGAGTTGGCGTTGGACTTAGCTCGGCAAACACTGAGTCCAGGTGGTGTTTTTCTTGCGAAAGTTTTTCAAGGCGAAGGTTTTGATCCACTTTTAGCGGATATGCGTCAAAGCTTTACAAAGGTACAATCTAGAAAACCAGACTCGTCACGGGCGAGGTCGCGAGAAATTTATCAGCTCTGCCGAGGCTTTAAAGGCTAATTCGGCAGAATAATACCGACAGGTGAGTGTCATCTGTCTTGTTGAAGTACAGAGGTAATACTCTTGAATGATATGGCAAAAAATCTAGTCTTATGGCTAGTTATCGCAGCGGTGCTGCTGACAGTTTTCAATAATTTCAATACAGACCAGACGGCTAACCGGCTGAGCTATTCCGAATTCATTGAAAAAGTTCGTGATGATCAAGTGTCTAGTGTCATCGTTGACGGTTATACAATTGAAGGTCAGTTAAAGTCAGGCGGCCAATTTGAAACCGTTCGTCCGGCATTACAGGATCCGAAATTAGTGGATGACCTATATAACCATGGGGTCTCCATTGAAGGTAAGCAGCCAGAGCAGCAGAGCATCTGGACGCAACTGCTTGTTGCGAGCTTCCCGATTCTGGTGATTATCGCTGTGTTCATGTTCTTTATGCGGCAGATGCAAGGTGGTGCTGGTGGTAAAGGCGGACCGATGTCGTTTGGTAAAAGTAAAGCCAAGCTGCTAAGCGAAGATCAAATTAAAACGACGTTCGCTGACGTTGCCGGTGTTGAAGAAGCCAAAGAAGAAGTGCAAGAGCTTGTGGAGTTCCTGAAAGACCCAGGTAAATTCTTGCGTTTAGGTGGTCATATCCCTAAAGGCGTGTTGATGTCTGGCTCGCCAGGTACGGGTAAAACATTGCTTGCTAAGGCAATTGCCGGTGAAGCAAAAGTACCGTTCTTCTCTATCTCTGGTTCCGACTTTGTTGAAATGTTCGTGGGTGTCGGTGCTTCTCGTGTTCGTGACATGTTCGAACAGGCTAAAAAGCAGTCGCCATGTATTATTTTTATCGATGAGATTGATGCGGTAGGTCGTCACCGTGGTGCAGGTATGGGTGGCGGTAACGACGAGCGCGAGCAAACTCTGAACCAGTTGCTCGTTGAGATGGATGGTTTTGAAGGTAACGAAGGTATCATCGTAATTGCTGCAACTAACCGTCCGGATGTATTGGATAAGGCGTTGTTACGTCCGGGCCGTTTTGACCGTCAGGTTGCTGTTGGTTTGCCAGACATTCGTGGTCGCGAACAGATTTTGAAAGTCCACATGCGCAAGGTGCCATTGTCTGACAATGTTAAAGCGAGCTTGCTAGCACGCGGTACACCAGGTTTCTCCGGTGCGGATTTGGCTAACTTGGTCAACGAAGCTGCTCTTTTTGCTGCTCGTGAAAACAAACGTACCGTGACGATGGAGCTGTTTGAAAAAGCCAAAGATAAGATATTGATGGGTACAGAGCGCCGCTCTATGGTGATGTCTGAGTCTGAGCGCTTAAATACTGCGTATCACGAATCAGGACACGCCGTTGTTGGCCGTTTGGTTCCTGATCATGATCCTGTCTATAAGGTTTCAATTATTCCCCGTGGTCGTGCGTTGGGTGTCACCATGTTCTTGCCTGAGGAAGACCGTTATAGCCACAGTCGACAAGCAATTTTGAGTCAAATTTGTAGCTTGTACGGTGGACGTATCGCTGAAGAAATGACGCTGGGTGCTGATGGTGTTACAACGGGGGCTTCTAACGATATTCAACGTGCCACGCAGTTAGCTCGCAATATGGTAACGCGTTGGGGCTTGTCCGAGTCGTTGGGTCCGTTGCTTTATGATGACGAAGATGATGATCCGTTTGGTCGTGGTGCAGGCGCTCCTGGTAAGGGGTTGTCTGGAGAGACGACTCAAAAAATCGATGCAGAAGTTCGTAGCATTATCGATTCTTGTTACAACCGTGCTAAGCAGTTGTTGGAAGATAACCGTGACATTCTAGAATCAATGACCCAAGCGTTGATGAAGTATGAAACGATCGATGCTGACCAGATTGATGATTTAATGGCGCGTCGTGAAGTTGGCGAGCCTTCTGGCTGGACTGATGATGACAGCAGTACGGGGCCTGATTCTGGTGTGGCTGCTGATGATGTTGACTCGGACGTGCCCACGACTGATGAAGGTGATTTTGATGCAGGTGATGCATCGGATAAGCCTGCACATTAAAAACAGCAACTAGTGTAAAGATCGCTAGTGTGAAAAAGACAGTGAAAAAGGCCGACTTAGTGTTGGCCTTTTTTTATGGATAGAAAGGTTTAACGGCTTGTTATGAGTAGTAATTTCCTTGAGTTTTTGGAACGCCCACAAGTTATGGGTGTGCTGAACGTAACCCCAGACTCGTTTTCTGACGGAGGGCGCTTTCATCAAGGTCAGTCGGTGGATAGGGGGGCAGTGCTTGCTCGGGCTATTGGGATGCTTGATGCTGGTGCAACGTTCTTGGATGTGGGGGGTGAGTCTACAAGGCCTGGTGCTGCGACTGTTTCGGTGCAGGAAGAGCTGGACCGTGTCATCCCTGTGGTTGAGCTGTTAAGCCAAGAAACAGACGCATGGATTTCCATTGATACGAGCACGCCTGAGGTGATTGTTGAAGCGTCAAAGGCAGGTGTGGTCCATTTGATTAACGATGTTAGGGCGCTTGAGCGAGAAGGGGCGTTAGACGTTGCAGTAAGCACTGGCTTGCCGGTTTGTTTAATGCATATGCAAGGTAGTCCTGATTCGATGCAGAATAACCCTCACTATGGGGATGTTGTTGAAGAAGTACGTGATTATTTACTGCGTCGAGTGAGGTCTTGCGTCGATGCTGGTGTTGATCAAAGTCGTATTTTACTTGATCCAGGTTTTGGTTTTGGTAAAACGCTGGCCCATAACCTTGAATTGCTTTCTCGCTTGAGAGAGTTTAAAGCCCTTGGCTTTCCATTGTTGGTGGGTATGTCGCGAAAATCCATGGTTGGCCAAGTAGTGAATAAGCCTGTTGAACGACGCTTGTCAGGAAGTTTGGCGGCCGCCACTATCGCTGTGCTTAATGGTGCTGACATTATCCGAGTGCATGATGTTGAAGAGACGGTTGATGTGGTAAAAATAGCAACGGCTGTAATGAATGCAAAGGCGAATACGTAAAACCGATAAGTAGTTAGTGTCCATGATGTATTTGATGCTTATAGAAATTTAAGGGTGCGGTGTTTTGTTAGGGAGTGAGTTTTGACAAGAAAATATTTTGGGACAGATGGCATTCGAGGAACAGTTGGGGAATACCCAATCACCCCAGAGTTTGTGCTTAAGCTAGGTTGGGCTGCGGGTAAGGTTTTTGCTGAACGTGGTGTGCGACGCATCTTGATCGGTAAGGATACGCGGATTTCTGGGTATATGTTTGAAGCTGTCCTTGAGGCTGGGTTGTCTGCTGCGGGCGTTAACTCCGTCATGCTAGGTCCTATGCCAACGCCGGCAATTGCTTATTTGACGCGAACCTTCCGTGCGGATGCGGGTATCGTTATTAGTGCTTCTCACAATCCTTTTCAAGACAACGGGATTAAGTTTTTTTCTGCAGAAGGGACTAAATTACCAGACGATGTTGAGTTGGCTATCGAAGCGCAAATGGATGAAGAAATGACAACGGTTGCTTCTTCTCAATTAGGTAAGGCAACGCGCTTAGAAGATGCAGCGGGGCGCTATATTGAATTTTGTAAAGGTACCATATCGCGTTCGTTATCGCTGAAGGGGCTGAAAATTGTCCTCGACTGCGCCCATGGTGCAACCTATCACATCGCGCCTAAAGTATTTGTTGAACTAGGTGCTGAAATCGTTGAAATGGGTACTGAGCCAAATGGCACTAATATCAATGCGAAGTTTGGTGCAACTTCTCCTGAGGCTATGCGTGCAACAGTTGTTGATCAGCAGGCAGATATAGGTATCGCGTTTGACGGTGACGGTGATCGTGTTGTTATGGTTGATCATCAAGGGGAAGTGGTTGATGGCGATGAAGTTCTCACCATCATTGCTATGGCGCTAAAAGCTGAAGGTGTGCTTCAGGGTGGCGTGGTTGGTACGCTTATGAGTAATCTAGGCATGGAGGTGGCGCTTAAAGAAAAAGGAATTCCTTTCAAACGGGCTAAAGTCGGTGATCGCTACGTCATGGAAATGTTGGCAGAGAACGATTGGATTCTGGGTGGTGAAGGTTCAGGACATATTATTTGTCGTAACCTCACAACCACTGGTGATGGCATTGTAGCGGCATTGCAAGTGCTGAGAGTTATTGTCGCGGAACAGAAAACCCTGTCTGAATTGAAACAGGTTATGCGTAAAATGCCGCAAAAGATGATCAATGTGCGGCTACCAGAGAAGCGAGAGGTTTGTTCCCTCCCTGCAGTACAAGCTGAAGTGGCTTCTATCGAAGCAAGCTTAGGCGATCGTGGGCGTGTATTGCTCCGTGCCTCAGGCACTGAGCCTGTCATTCGAGTGATGGTTGAAGGTGAAGACGAGAAGAAGGTTCGTGCTTATGCTGAGCAGTTAGCGGCTGTTGTAGAATCTGCGGTGAGCTAGTTTTCCTCTTTTAATTAATCATCTGCGCAGCGAGTTTACTTGTAACTTTCCGTTAATTTCTATATGATCTCGCTCCGCTCTGATAGGAGTAATCCATGCGTAAGCCCTTAGTGGCCGGCAACTGGAAAATGAATGCCAGTCGTGCTGAAGCCCAAGCATTAATAAAAAATATCGTTGATGGTCTTGGTGATACAGAAAGTGAAGTGCTTGTGTGCCCACCGTCTGTTTATATACCCTTAGTGGCTGATTGGCTGTCGGGTACTGATGTAGTTGTTGGTGGGCAAAACTGTAACCAGCAAACTCATGGTGCATACACCGGTGAGATAGCCGCAAGTATGTTGGCTGATGTGGGATGCTCTTATGTGATTTTGGGGCATTCAGAGCGTCGTGCTATTTACGGTGAGACGGATGAAGTCGCTGCTGAAAAGTTTGCAGCAGCACAAGATGCAGGATTAACACCAATACTTTGTGTTGGTGAAACTTTAGAAGAACGAAAGTCGGGAGAGGCGCTAGCGGTTATCTCTCGTCAAGTTGCGGTAGTTATAGATCTATTAGGTGCGCAAGCGTTTCGCAATGCGGTTATTGCTTACGAACCTGTATGGGCTATCGGAACTGGTGAAACTGCAACACCAGAGCAAGCAGAAGAGATCCATCGTGCAATTCGGAACCAAATTGCCAATGCTGACTCAGAGTGTGCACAATCGCTCAGAATTTTATACGGTGGCAGTGTGAATGCTAAAAATGCTGAAACATTGTTTTTAATGCCTAATATCGATGGTGGCTTAGTAGGTGGCGCATCGTTAAAGGCGGATGATTTTTTAACAATTTGTCAGGCGGCTAAAGGCTGACCGACAAGGTGTCGAGATGGAAACGATAGTTCTTATTGCTCACGTATTATTAGCGATTGCGTTAATCGTTTTAGTGTTGCTTCAGCAAGGTAAAGGCGCAGAAGCAGGTGCTTCATTTGGAGCTGGCGCGTCACAGACTGTATTTGGTAGTCAGGGTACTGGAGGCTTCCTCGGCCGTATTACCGGTATCATCGCTGCAGGTATTTTTGTGACGAGCTTTACCTTAGCGGTATATGCTAAGCATAAGGCTGAGAGCATCAGTGATCAAGGTATCCCAACGGTCACGATTGAAGAGCAAGCAGGACCAATGGAAGTGCCCGCTTTGGAAGAAAAAGCACCTGTTGAGCGTGATTTCGACGTTCCTGTGACAGAGTAGCTTATGCAGTAAAAGATTTTTGCAGATGTGGCGGAATTGGTAGACGCGCCATCTTGAGGGGGTGGTGTCCAATGGACGTGGGGGTTCGATTCCCCCCATCTGCACCAGATAAGACCTTGATCCTAATGCGGGGCAGCATCTATAATTTGCCCCAATTGCGTAGGAAGTCTTAAAAACTTGTCGAAAAAGAGCTCGACAATGACTTGCCGAAGCCCCTTTAAGGGGCTTTTTGTTTGGCGATATCAGCGTGACAGACCTGATAGTCGTTCGCCTTTAAAGAAGGCGAAACATTTTCGGTAATTTTTGGAAATGGGTCTTTGACCCATTTTTTTATTCTTAAACGAGGCGAAATTGGCTACTAAAACTGAGCAGCTTGTTGAATTGCTAGAACCTGTTGTAACAGGGATGGCATACGAATTTTGGGGAATAGAGTTTATCGCCCAAGGTAAGCACTCGGTTTTACGTGTATTCATTGATGCAGAAAAGGGCATTGATGTTGACGATTGCGCTGAAGTGAGTCGCCAGATTAGTAGTGTTTTAGATGTAGAAGATCCAATAACCACGGAATACAACCTAGAAGTTTCATCGCCGGGAATGGATCGTCCACTATTTAAGCTGGCACAGTATGAAAAATTTGTAGGCCATCAAGTACAACTACGGTTACGTGTGCCTTTTGAGGGCCGTCGTAGGTTTACTGGATTGCTAAAGGGAGTCGAAGGTGAAGACGTTGTTGTCGAAGTCGACAATGAAGAATACCTGCTTCCTATTGACGCTATTGATAAAGCCAATGTTGTGCCCAAGTTCTGAGCAGAACCGATTGATTAATGAGGCTGAGGAATGAGTAAAGAGATTCTTCTAGTAGTTGAAGCAGTATCTAATGAAAAAGATGTGCCTAAAGGCGTCATCTTTGAAGCTATTGAGTTGGCGTTAGCGACTGCAACTAAGAAGCGTTACGAAGAGGATGCTGATATTTTTGTCACCATCGATCGCACCTCTGGTGACTATGAAACATTCCGCCGCTGGAAAGTAGTTGGCGATGACGAGTTGGCTTTGCTAGGCACTGAGTTCACCACCGAAGAAGCGCATGAAAAAGATGCAAGCTTAGCGGTTGGTGATGTCTACCAAGAGCAAGTAGAGTCAATCGAATTTGGTCGCATCGCGGCGCAGACTGCCAAGCAAGTTATCGTACAGAAAGTACGTGAAGCTGAGCGAGCTAAAGTTGTCGATGAATACCGCGATCGCATGAACCAATTGGTCAGCGGTACAGTGAAGAAGGTGACTCGTGACAACATTATTGTTGATCTAGGCAATAATGCAGAAGCGTTGTTAGGTCGTGATCAGCTGGTGGGTCGTGAGACTTTCCGGATGGGTGATCGCCTTCGAGCCATCTTATTTGATGTGCGGACAGAATCGCGGGGTCCACAGCTATTCTTGAGCCGTAGCTGTCCGGAGATGCTAATCGAATTATTTAAAATTGAAGTGCCTGAAATTGCTGAAGAAGTGATTGAAATTCGGGCCGCTTCTCGTGATCCAGGTTCACGTGCAAAAATTGCGGTAAAAACCAATGATGGACGTATCGACCCAGTCGGTGCCTGTGTTGGTATGCGAGGATCTCGTGTTCAAGCCGTTTCTGGCGAACTGGATAATGAGCGTGTAGATATCATCCTATGGGATGACAATCCTGCTCAATTAGTCATCAATGCGATGGCGCCTGCTGAAGTAGCCTCGATTGTGATGGACGAAGAAAGTCACGCGATGGATGTGGCTGTTTCAGAAGAAAACTTGGCGATGGCGATTGGTCGAAGCGGACAAAATGTTCGTTTAGCCAGTGAGCTGACAGGCTGGACCTTAAATGTGATGACAGAAGATGAAGCTTCTGCCAAGCATGAACAAGAGGTGACCAGTGTTGCTGATGAGTTTGTTAAGCATCTTGATATCGACGAAGAATTCGCGATGTTATTGGTAGATGAAGGCTTTACCTCTGTTGAAGAAGTAGCCTATGTCCCAATGGAAGAAATGCTTGAAATTGAAGGTCTTGATGAAGATGTCGTCAATGAGCTTCGTGCACGTGCAAAAGACGCGCTGCTCAACTTAGCTATCGCATCCGAAGAACAGTTAGAAAAAGCTGAGCCAGCAGAAGACCTGCTGACAATGGAAGGAATGGATAAGCATTTGGCATTTGTATTAGCAAATAAGGGTATTGTCAGCATGGAAGACCTGGCAGAACAGTCTATTGATGATTTGATGGACATTGAAGACATGGATGAGGAAAAAGCGGGTAAGCTAATCATGACTGCCCGGGCCCCATGGTTCGAAGAGTAATCGGGACCATAGATAGGAGAACAAAATGGCAGAAGTGACAGTTAAACAGCTTGCCAGCGTAGTTGGGGTCCCTGTAGAGCGCCTGCTGCAACAGATGAAAGACGCAGGCCTTAAGCAACAGAAAGCAGATGACGGTGTTTCCGATCAAGAGCGACAAACGCTTCTTGGTCACTTAAAACGCAGTCATGGTGACTCCAATGAAAGTGAAGCCCCAAAACGTATAACCCTAAGCCGTAAGACAACGAGTACGCTTAAGGTTGATAGCAGTGGCCGTAAGAAAACCGTTAACGTCGAAGTGCGCAAAAAACGCACCTATGTTAAGCGTGAAGGCGATGCGCCAACTGCTGCAGACTATGATGCAGCGCCCAAAGTAACCGTTAAGTCTAAAAAGGCTGAGGCTGAAAAACCGGTAGAAAAGGCACCAGTAGAAGCGAAAACGACTACTGAAAAACCTGCTGACCAGCCGGCGAAGAAAGCTCCGAATAAACCGAAGGCTGCGCCGAAATTTGATAATGAGCCTGCTACTGAGAAGAAAGATTCTCCGAAGCGTAAAGGTAAAAAATCAGATCGATCTGCTGAGCGTGGTGATAAAGAACGTAACCGTGGTGAAGGTCATAAACCGGGCCATGGAGTTCGTCGTGGGCAAGGCTTTGATGCTTCTTTCGGTGATGAAGAGTTTGGTGGCGGACGTCGTCGTGGCAAGCGTGGCAAACTCAAGGCGCCTGAGCAGTCGAAGCAGCATGCTTTTGAAATGCCGACTGAACCGAGTGTTAAAGAAGTTGAAATCCCAGAAACAATCACAGTTGCAGATCTTGCTAAACGGATGTCGGTTAAAGCGGCTGAAGTCATTAAAGTGATGTTTAAAATGGGTGCTGCAGCTACGATCAACCAAGTTATTGACCAAGACACGGCAACGCTGGTTGTCGAAGAAATGGGTCACACGCCTAAAATGGCAAGCTTGGCAAGCGTAGAAGATAAGCTGCTTGACGGCATTAACTATGAAGGCGATGAAGAAAATCGTGCTCCTGTAGTCACGGTTATGGGTCACGTTGACCATGGTAAAACCTCATTGCTCGACTACATTCGTGATACCAAGGTTACTGATGGTGAATCTGGTGGTATTACTCAGCACATCGGTGCATATCATGTAGAAACTGGCCACGGTATGGTCAGCTTCTTAGATACACCGGGACACGCGGCCTTTACCGCAATGCGTGCTCGTGGTGCTAAAGCAACTGATATTGTTATCTTGGTTGTTGCAGCTGACGATGGTGTTATGCCACAAACTGAAGAAGCGGTTCAGCACGCTCGTGCTGCCGGTGTTCCGATTGTTGTTGCAGTTAACAAAATTGATAAAGAGGCGGCTGACCCTGATCGTGTTAAGACAGAATTAGCCGCTCTTGAAGTGATCCCAGAGGACTGGGGCGGTGATGTTCAGTTCGTTGAAGTGTCAGCGAAAACAGGCCAAGGCATCGATGAACTATTAGATGCAGTCTTGTTGCAGTCTGAAGTATTAGAACTTACCGCGGTGCCTTCTGCTCCTGGTATGGGTGTGGTTGTTGAGTCTCGCCTTGATAAAGGCCGTGGCCCAGTGGCAACCTTATTGGTTCAAAACGGTACGTTACGTCAAGGTGATATTGTTCTTGCTGGCCAAAACTATGGTCGTGTCCGAGCGATGCTTGATGAAAATGGCCGCCCAGTCGAATCTGCAGGACCGTCAATTCCTGTTGAGATCTTAGGTATTGATGGCACGCCTGATGCGGGTGATGAGTTCGCCGTTGTTGAAAGTGATAAGAAAGCGCGTGAAGTGGCGTTGTTCCGTCAAGGCAAATTCCGTGATGTGAAGCTCGCTCGTCAGCAGGCGGCTAAGCTCGATAACATCTTTGATAATATCGGTAGTGGCGAAGTATCAACACTGAACGTGGTATTGAAAACCGATGTTCGTGGTTCTCTTGAAGCATTAACGCAAGCCTTGGTAGATCTTTCCAACGATGAAGTGAAAGTTGTGCTGGTTTCTGGTGGTGTTGGTGGTATCTCTGAAACTGATGCTAACTTGGCGATGGCTTCTAACGCAGTAGTCTTCGGTTTCAATGTTCGTGCCGATGCGGCAGCGAAGCAATTGATCGAGAAAGAAGGCGTAGATATGCGTTACTACAGCGTTATCTACGACATCATCGATGATGTGAAACAAGCGCTGTCTGGTATGTTGGCACCTGAGCTTCGTGAAACCATTCTTGGTGTTGCTGAAGTTCGCGATGTGTTCCGTTCACCGAAGTTTGGCCAAGTCGCTGGGTGTATGGTTACTGAAGGTACTATCTACCGTAGTAAGCGTGTTCGCGTACTCCGTGATAACGTGGTTGTACACGAAGGTGAGCTTGACTCACTCCGTCGTTTCAAAGACAACGTTGCAGAAGTGCGTAACGGTATGGAGTGTGGTGTTGGTGTGAAAAACTATGACGTCAAAGTGGGTGACCAAGTTGAAGTCTACGAAATCACAGAAATTGCACGTTCACTTTAGTCGATAGAATCGAAGTAGTAAGGAACCGGAAATAATTTATGGCACGTGAATTTAGCCGTACTCAACGGGTAGCTGAACAGCTCCAGCGGGAGCTCGCTCAGCTTATCCAACGTGAGGTCAGAGATCCTCGCTTGGGTATGGTCACCGTCAATGGCGCAAAAATATCTAAAGACCTTTCCTATGCAGATGTGTACATCACTGTATTAGGCCAAGATGAGTCTGAAGAAAGCATTAAAGCTTCATTGAAAGTGTTAAATAATGCGTCGGGGTTTCTCCGTGTTCAGGTTTCTAAAAAGATTCAATTACGTGTTATGCCAGAGCTGCGCTTCCATTACGATGGCAGCGTTGCTCGTGGTAACCACCTCTCTAATTTGATCAATCAGGCCGTGGCAGAAGATAAGCAACGTCATCCTGAAAACGATCAAGAGGACGTTTGATTTGGCGCGAAAGCGTAAAGGTCGTCAGGTCGATGGGGTGTTGTTGTTAGATAAACCCACCGGTGTCACCTCTAATCAAATTCTGCAAAAAATGAAACACCTTTATGGCGCTGCCAAAGCGGGCCATACCGGTGCTTTAGATCCTTTAGCAACTGGTATGCTGCCACTGTGTTTTGGTGAAGCGACCAAATTTTCGCAGTTCCTTCTTGAAGCCGATAAGCGTTATATCACTACTGCTAAGCTGGGTGTGAAAACGGCATCCGGTGATGCTGATGGTGAAATAATCCAAGAGCGTCCTGTAGGTCGCATCACTCAAGAGCAGGTAGAGCAGCTACTAGTAGATCATTTTTCTGGTGAAATTACTCAAACACCATCGATGTATTCGGCCCTAAAACATCAAGGGCAGCCACTTTATAAATTAGCCCGTCAAGGGATCGAAGTGCCTGTTAAACAGCGCCAAGTGACAATTTACGCGATTAAATTGTTGGATTTGCGTGATGATGAGCTCGATCTTGATGTGCGCTGTTCTAAAGGCACGTATATCCGGTCAATTGTTGAAGACTTAGGTGAGCTGCTTGGTTGTGGTGCCCATGTACAGATGCTGCGCCGATTAGAATCTGGTCCTTATAAAGAAGATCAGATGCTGACGCCTGAACAAGTCAATGAATTGATTTCAGACACTGATAATGATGAAAACAACCTAGAAACTGTGCATCAGCAGTTGGATCAGGTATTATTGCCGCCCTGGTCAGCGGTAGATTCATTGCCTCGTATTACCTTAGATGAAGCACAGACAAAAACGCTTCGTTTTGGCCAGAAACAGGATGTAACCCCCGAGCAGCAATTTAGTGGTGTCGGGTGTGCGTTTTATGACCAAACATTTATCGGTTTGGTCGAGATTTCAGAGGATGGGCAATTGGTTGCGCGTCGTCTAGCAAGTACTCAATGATCAATCGGATCATGAGCCGCGTTCAACTGTAAATATGCACGGTCGAACGTTTGTTAACCAGCGTGATCACTGATCATGCGCATATTAGTAATGGAGATTTGATTATGGCACTTTCTGCTGAACAGAAAGCAGCTGTCGTAGCTGAATACCAAACCGCCGAAGGCGATACGGGTTCACCTGAAGTACAAGTTGCTCTACTGACCGCGAACATCGAATGTTTGCAGCCCCACTTTCAGGCTAACAAAAAAGATCACCACTCTCGTCGTGGCTTGATCCGCATGGTTAACCAGCGTCGTAAGTTGCTGGACTACCTGAAGAAGAAAGACGGTGAGCGTTATGTAACGTTGATCGGTCGTCTGGGTCTGCGTCGCTAAGCGGACGGATCTCACAAAGGCCATAGCTCTGCTATGGCCTTTGTCTTTCAGGCTACAGTGTAGTTTGGAATAAACTCTAGTCGTAATCAGTCGATTAGTATCGAATACGTTGAATATAAATAAGTGCTCTACTCTGTTAATCAGCCCGTACTTTTTTATCCGTTCACCGACACAATGATCCAATAGGAATCGAGTAAAGCGTTAGTCATGTTGTTGTCATTCAACGCTTATACAGTGTCTTGCGAATTGAGTAGCGGCTAAAAAAGTACGGCTTGTTAGAGGCATAACAGAGCTTCACGAGTACCGAATATTGAGGAAAAAACTGTGACTCCACAGATTAAAAGTTTTGAGTTTGGTGGCCAACAGGTCACATTAGAAACTGGTCGAATTGCACGTCAAGCGTCTGGTGCTGTTTTAGTAACAATGGGTGAAAACCAAGTGTTGGCAACGGTTGTCGGTGCAAAATCCGCACGTGCTGATCAAGATTTCTTCCCACTGTCAGTTCATTACCAAGAGAAAACATACTCTGTTGGTAAAATTCCTGGTGGTTTCTTTAAGCGTGAAGCGCGTCCAAGTGAGTTTGAAACACTGACTTCTCGTTTGATCGACCGCCCAATCCGTCCTTTATTCCCAAAAGGCTTCATGAACGAAGTACAGGTGATCTGTACGGTTGTTTCTGCGGATAAGAAAAACTGCCCAGATATCGCGGCAATGCTAGGTACTTCTGCAGCGTTGGCTATCTCTGGTATTCCTTTCAATGGCCCCATTGGTGCTGCACGTGTCGGTTTTGATGAAGAAACCGGTTACGTATTGAACCCATCTTTCGAGCAGATGCAGACTTCTTTGCTAGACATGGTGGTTGCAGGTACTAAAGACGCTGTATTGATGGTTGAGTCTGAAGCACAAGAATTGTCAGAAGACGAAATGTTAGGTGCAGTGCTTTTCGCTCATGACGAAATGCAAACGGCTATCACAGCAATCAATGAGTTCGCAGCAGAAAATGCTAAGCCTACATGGGAGTGGGAACCTGCGGTTGTTAATACTGAGCTGAAAGAGAAGATCATTGCTGACTTCGGTGGCGCGATTACTGAAGCGTATCAAGTGAGCGACAAAATGGCTCGTTACGGTCGTCTTGGCGAAATTCGTAAGGCTGCTATTGAAGCATTGTCGGGTGGCGAAACTCCAGCTTACGATGCTAAAGAAGTTGAAGGTTTATTCGCTTCTGTTGAGAAAAACATTGTTCGTTCACGAGTTGTTGCCGGTGAGCCACGTATCGATGGTCGTGATACGAAGACCGTTCGTCCAATCAAAGTTGAAGTGGGTGTTTTAGGTAAAACTCATGGTTCAGCTTTGTTCACTCGTGGTGAAACTCAAGCAATTGTTGCTGCGACTCTGGGCACAAGCCGTGATCAGCAGATTATTGATGCACTTGAAGGCGAACGTAAAGATCCGTTCATCTTCCACTACAACTTCCCTGGTTACTCTGTGGGTGAATGTAGTCGTGTTGGTGCCGTTGGCCGTCGTGAAATTGGTCACGGTCGTCTAGCACGTCGTGGTATTCAGGCGATGATGCCGACCCAAGAAGAATTCCCATACACCATTCGTGTTGTTTCTGAGATCACTGAATCAAACGGTTCAAGCTCAATGGCTTCGGTTTGTGGTGCTTCTCTTGCTCTTATGGATGCAGGTGTTCCTGTTAAGCGTCCAGTTGCTGGTATTGCCATGGGCTTGGTTAAAGAAGACAACGGCTTTGCTGTTCTGACTGACATCTTAGGTGATGAAGATCACTTGGGTGACATGGACTTTAAAGTAGCGGGTTCTGAAACTGGTATTACTGCGCTGCAAATGGATATCAAGATTGAAGGTATCAACGAAGAGATTATGGAAATCGCACTAGAGCAAGCTCTAGAAGCGCGTTTGCACATCCTTCGTGAAATGGCTCAGGTGATCGGTTACGCTCGCCCTGAATTGAACGACAACGCTCCGGCGATGACTCAGTTCAAGATCAATCCAGACAAGATTCGTGACGTTATTGGTAAGGGCGGTGCAACAATTCGCTCAATTACTGAAGAAACAGGCGCATCTATCGATTTAGAAGACGATGGTACCATCAAGATCTTTGCTGCTGATAAAGTGAGCGCACAGAAAGCCATTGATATCGTCATGGGTATTACTGCTGAAGCTGAAGTGGGTAAAATCTACGAAGGTAAGGTTGAGCGTATCGTTGATTTCGGTGCTTTCGTTAATATCTTACCGGGTAAAGACGGTCTGGTTCACATCTCGCAAATTGCTCAAGAGCGAGTAGAGAAAGTGACCGACTTCTTGAAAGAAGGTGAAATGGTTAAGGTTAAGGTCTTGGATGTTGACCCCCGTGGCCGTATCAAGCTGAGTATGAAAGACCTTCGTGAAGATGAAGGGCTAGAAAGCCAGTAAGTTAGAAACGGGCTTCGGCCCGTTTTTTTTGAATGAAAAGAAAGTCTCATATAAAAATAAGAAAGACGATGATGAGTGTGAAAAGATAATGACTCGCATGGAGCGACATATTGATATCCGCCAAGGCGGAATTTCAGCCATTGATTGGCTCGTTGGGCAATCAATGCTCAATAAATCTTCTGCGGTACAAGCCGTGGACTGTGGTGCAGTGTGGCTGACGCGAGGAACGACAAACCGTTTACGTGATGTACGCCAAGTGTTGAAATACGGCGACCAACTACATATCTATTACGACGCTGATATATTGGCGTTAACACCTTTGGAACCTACGCTGATCAGTGATCAGCAAGCGTATTCTATTTGGTTTAAACCTCAGAATATGCGTGGCGAAGGTACGCGTTACGGTGATCATTGCTCGTTAGCTCGCTGGGTTGAAAACTATTATGACAACCAACGCCCCGTGGACTTTATTTATCGCCTAGATCGCTCAATCAGTGGCTTAATGCTGTTAGTGCATGATGCCTCGGCGATGAATAAGCTGGCGGAACAATTTCACAGCGGGCAGTTAAGAATTGATTATCGAGCGTGGATTACTGGCTTGCCGCAGTTTAATCATCAGTTGCTCGATTTTCCGGTGAGAGGAAAGCCAGCCAGAACCTTAGTGACATCGTTAAAGCATGAGCCGTTGGTTAATCAAACACTGGTGGCTATACGTCTTGAAACTGGGCGAAAGCATCAAATTAGGCAGCACTTGTCCGCAACAGGCCATGCGCTTGTTGGTGATCGTATCTATGGAGATAGCCGGGAAGATTGTCTTCAATTACAAGTTACGGAACTGCACTTTATTTGTCCGGTAAAAGATCAATGGGTGCATTTTCAACTGCCTGCGGATGATCGGATTGATCTTGCACCGTTAGGTTCAGCTGCGGTTAACCAACCTGCAGCAAGCGCTTAATACGAGCAAGCACCTGTTCTACTATTGTGATTTGGTTAGCTCAATACTAGCCAAATCGCGACCCCAATCATTAATGCTCCCGCTGTACGATTTAATCCCTTTAGATGGTGGTCCTGATTAAAAATTCTGGCCAAAGCCTTGCCACCACTGGCGTAAATTAATAAGCAGATAAACTCTAGCACCACGATGATAGAGACCAATGCGCTGACTTGCACAGTGAGCGGGTGTTGATGGTCGATAAATGGTGGGAGTAATGCAATAAAAAAGGCCCAACCTTTAGGATTAGACACGGCAGTTAAAAAGCCCTGCATTATTAGCGATGATTTGTCTTTAGGGCCTTTTTCACGGCTTTCTAAATTGATCGCCATGGCACCACGGCTTAACCACAATTGAATGCCTAGGTAGGCGAGATACCCACCGCCTATCACTTTGAACGCCAGAAATAAGGACGGATGCTCTAGCAGTAGTGCAGACACACCGACCACTGAGAATGTAGCAATGATGGCGACACCGGTTAGTTCACCAAGCATCATCCACAACGTGCGTCGCACACCGATGGTCATACCCAACGTCATGGACAGTGTCATGCACATACCGGGGGTAATCGAGACGACAAAAAATGTGGGGATGAAAAGAGCCAATAACGTCACATTAGGCAGGTGAAGCATGTCAGTACCCAGAGAAAAATTATACGCTGAACTTAAAAAGGAGGGTCTGTTAGGCTAGGCGTTTTTTGATAATTTTACTAGGGGTATGCGGCAATAAACTGCTGGCAAGGTAATGCGGGCAGTTTGGCTAATAAGGATTGTTTTAGTGCCCGAGGGGCAGCGAAAGAAGAACCCTTAATAGGCTGCCAATAATGATTGGGTAACTCTTTATCATCATTGGCGTAATTGCTTAACCGTTGGATTGGAATATCGACGCACTGGTCACCATCAACGTCATAGCCGATAGGCTGCCCTTGTTCATTATCGACTCGGGTGATGGTGTACGCAGCTTGTGCATGAAGATCGACAAAGGGGTTGTTGGCAACGAAATGGGCCAGTCCAGGCTCACTGGCGCCAACAGTGGTGACGCCATCAGCAAAGGAAAAGGTATTAACCATGCCGGGACCGCCATTGCCTGCGATGGTGTATATTTGCACTCCTTGACGGGCTAAGGCTTCTAACATCAATATGATTTGGTAGGTCGCTTTCCAGCTAGGGCTTTCGTGCCCCCAATCTCTAATTTGTGATTTGTAAGCTTTGGCATTTTCTACGCGCAATGGTTTTTCAAAAGCGCTGATTAGTGTGGAAGACTCCCAAGAGAGAATTAATGCATCAATTGGTTGGACGTTCATTCTTATGTGAATTTTACGAAGGTTTTGCAATATTTCTTCCATGGGTGTTGAACCGTTATTCATCGGGAACGTGAAAAATGAAATGCGCGGGTCGTTGGCGATTATTTTGACGATATCGCCATGGTAATAACTTTCACGTTTCTGATCGCGATCGAGATCGAACATTCCATACATCCAGTTACTTGTATTGCGGTCGTCTTCGTCCTGAAACCCCGCAGCTGGAGGGAAAAATTTATCGACAATAGCCACACGATATGGTGTTTCGCTGGCAAAAATTGAGGTTGTAAGTACCATTAATAAAAGTAGATTGAGGAACCGCATAGCTGAATTTCTCCCTAAGGGTTAGGGGACAATGCGTCTGAAGATAGGCAGGTTGGTCTCGGCATTGTCATCGACAATAGAATAAGTATAGACAACAATATTCAATCACACTGAAAAGAGGCGCTGAAATGGTCAGTATAGGGATGCCAATGGTCAGAAATGTAGCCATTATTGTTTTGCTAGGGCAGCTTGTTGGCTGTGCTGTTAATCCAGTCACTGGTAAAAACGAGCTGTCATTATTTTCTGAAAAGTGGGAGCTTGATACAGGGAAGCAACAATACGTGCCGTTGCGCCAAGCTCAGGGTGGCGATTATGTGGTTGACCCTAAAGTCGAAGCTTACGTTGCTGAAGTTGGCCAAAAACTAGCGGCTGTTAGTGATCGCCAATTACCTTATGAATTTCATGTAATAAATAGTTCGGTGCCGAATGCATGGGCGCTGCCAGGTGGGAAGGTTTCCATCAACCGCGGCTTGTTAACCCAGCTACAGTCCGAGGCAGAACTTGCCGCAGTATTAGGCCATGAAATTGTCCACGCAGCGGCACGTCATGGTGCCAAAGGCGCAGAGCGTAATGTGCTGTTTCAGTCTGCACTACTGGCCACGGCAATTGCTGTACAAGGTGAAGATTATGGGCAGTTGGTGCAAATGGGAGCGGGTGTCGGTTCTCAGCTTGTGAGTAAAAAGTACGGACGTGATGCTGAACGCGAATCAGACAAGTATGGTGTTGAGTACATGGTGCGAGCAGGTTATGACCCTCAGGGTGCTGTAGACCTTCAGGAAACCTTTGTTGCGATGTCAGAAGGTAAGAAGACGAGTTGGCTGGAAGGCTTGCTCGCGAGTCACCCAGCATCTCGCGAGCGGGTAGAGAACAATCGCCAGCTAGCGGCGACTTACCCTAAGGGCGGCGTGATGGGCCGGGAGCGCTATCAGCAAATGATGGCTTATCTACAAGAGAAAAAGCCCGCTTATGAGGCTTACGATAAAGCACAGGCGTTGTTGCAAAAGGGTGATGGAGAACAAGCGGTTGCTCAGCTTTCAAAAGCCTTAGCGGTTGAGCCGAAAGAAGGCCATTTCCATTCGTTATCAGGCGATCTCGATTTACAGAAAAAAGCGTACGATAAAGCAAAAGCGCATTTTGACACAGCCATCTCGTTAAATGACGAATTCTTTTACTACTATTTGAGACGAGGTCAGGTGCAGAAATTTCAGCAGCATTATTCACTGGCTGAAAAAGACTTAAAGCGGAGCAATCAATTGCTGCCGACACCGATTGCTTATAATGCGTTGGGAGATGTGGCTAAGGCACAAGGACGTACGGCTGAGGCCAAGGCTTATTACGCTAAGGTGGCTGATCAAAAAGGCACTGCTGGTGAACTGGCCTATAGTTCGTTAGTTGAGTTAGACCTTCCTGACAATCCTAATAAATACCTGTCTGTGAAAAACCTGACCGATCGTCAAGGTCGTTGGATCATCAGCGTGTCGAATCCTACACCACATACCGTCACAAATATTGAGCTCAGTATTCGATATCCTGATCAGCAAGGTCAACGCTATGAAGAGCGAAGCACAATTACGCAGCGATTAAGTCCAGGTCAAGCGATGCAAATGTCGACAGGAATGAAAATCGACAGCCGTTTTTTAGATTTCTATGAAGTTAACGTACTCACAGCTGATCTCGTCAAATAACTCGATTGAGGGAACTATCGAGCACACTGACAAGTCTTTTATTAATGGCGCGACGATTGTGTGCGTCATTATTAGGAGTACTACCGGTGCGTGCTAGCGAGCAAAAACAAATTTTGTTGCTACACTCATTTTAAAAGTAGGTCTCGTCAGTTGTTGAATAAGGAAATTGTATGGCTTTAGTAGAATCTACCATGGCACCACTGGGATTTAACGCCCCCTCTTTTGAGTTAGTGGAACCATCAACCTCGCGCACATTGCGATTAAAAGATGTGGCGCGGTCCAAGGGGCTGTTAGTGATGTTTATTTGTAATCACTGCCCCTATGTTAAGCATATTGAGTCAGGTTTGTTTTCGTTGGGGTTAGACTATGCCAATTCTGATATAGGCATTGTGGCTATTAACGCTAATGACACTGATGCTCACCCTCAAGACGGCCCTGTTTACATGGCAGAAAAAACCTACCCCTTTCCTTATCTTTTTGACGAAACACAACTTACCGCTAAGAGCTATGGTGCCGAATGTACGCCAGATTTGTTCTTGTTTAATGGTGACTTGGAGTGTGTTTATCGTGGTCAGTTCGATGACTCTCGGCCAGGTAATAATGTTGCAGTGACCGGTGAGCATGTACGAGCAGCGATGAATGCTTTGTTGAGTGGACGTCAGGTGTCCCCAGAGCAGCGAGCAAGTATCGGTTGTAATATTAAATGGCGTTGATAGTGAATGTCCTTGTTCGTTTTGAATGACTTTAATTTGTTGTCGTGTATAAAAAAGCCAACCTAAGGGTTGGCTTTTTTGTGACTATTTACTGGCTTGTTATGCGCCAATAATACCGCCATCTTCACGGGTGATCATGACCACAGTGGAACGAGGCTTTGAGTCACCGCCATGAGGGTAATGTGCATCAGGATGCTGAATGCCTACAAACATTGTGCGGTAGTCTGGGCTGAAGGTTAGCCCCGTAATTTCGCAAGCGATTGGGCCGGTCATAAAGCGTCTTACTTCACCGGTTTCAGGGTCGCCACAGAGCATTTGGTTATTACCTTGGCCTGCGAAGTCGCCTTTGTTTTTGTAATTACCATCGGTTTGAATCCATAGGCGGGCTGCACCGTCAAAACCAATACCGTCGGGGCTGTTGAACATGTTGTCTTCATTGATGTTGCTGGAACCCGCCATCAGACCTTCCTTGTGCACAGCAGGGTTGCCAGCGATGAGGTAAAGATCCCAGTCGAAGGTATTGCTAGTATGGTCTTCGTTAGTGGGTGTCCAGCGAACGATATGGCCATAAGGGTTTTTAATCCGAGGGTTTGCAGCATTGATCGGTTGGTTTTCTTTAACGCCACGGTATTTGTTATTGGTCAGCGTACAGAAAACTTGCTTGTTGTTCGGGTTTACTGCAACCCACTCAGGACGGTCCATGGTAGTCGCGCCTACCTGTGTTGCTGCTTTACGGGCGAAGATCATGACCTCTGCTTGATCAGCAAAACCGTTTTCCGGTGTTAAGCCATTTTTGCCGTGCGTCAGTTCAAGCCATTCACCTTGGCCCTTTAGCTCACCGTCGTTGGCGCTGAACTTGGCCACATAAAGAGTGCCTTCTTCCAGTAGATCGCGATTAGCACTCTGGTTGCTTGGGTTGTAACGGTGCTTCGAAACAAACTTGTATAAGTGCTCACCACGTTCATCGTCACCCAAATAAACAACCACATGACCATCATTGTTGACTGTGAGTGCTGCGTTTTCATGCTTGAAGCGACCTAGTGCCGTACGCTTCTTTGGTGTTGATGTAGGGTTCATTGGATCTATCTCAACAACCCAACCAAAACGGTTTGGTTCTTGTGGATTAATACCAATGTCGAAGCGATCATCTTTCTCGAACCATTTGTATTTGCTATCTGTTTTGATGCCGTAACGGTTTTGCATGGCGGTTAATTCAACATCGGATTTTGCACCGAAGTAACCGTTGAAGTTCTCTTCACAAGTCAGGTAAGTGCCCCAAGGTGTTTCGCCATTTGCGCAGTTGTTGAATGTCCCGTATGCCTTACGACCCGTCGGGTCTGCGTCTGTTTTAAGCAAGTCGTGACCGGCAGCAGGGCCGGTCATCGTCATCTCAGTGTTGGCGGTGATGCGGCGGTTGTACTTAGAGGCTTTGATTAGTTGCCACTGATTTTTCTCAGTACGACGAATTTCGCAAATAGTCACACCGTGAGCGGCCTGTGCTTTTTTCACGTCGTCAGCGGTTAGTTTCTCGCCTTTGTGATCGAACAGGTGTTTGTAGTTGGTGTATTCGTTATTGATGGCAAGGATGGCGTGATTATCATCCAAAGGAAAAAGGCTCATGCCGTCGGTGTTATCACCAAACTGCATTTCCTGTGCGCTAGCGGGTGCTTTGCCTGAAGGGTCAAACGCTGGCGCGTTGGTAAAGATAGGATCGCCCCAAGACATTAATGCATCAGCACGGTAGCCTTCAGGGACGGTAATTGTGTCTGCAGTGCTTGTTGGGATGGCTTTAAAGCCCATTAATTGGCTTGGTTGGCTCGCTGCGGCAACGGCTTTAGCCAATGGTGTTGCTGCCAGAAAAGCGCCAACACCAAGTGCTGATCCAGCCCCAAGGAATTGTCGACGGCTTAAAGCGGAAGTGATCATTTGATCGAAGTCGGACTGATCTGACGAGTGTTCAGCGCGGTTTGCTTCGTTATCCATAGTTACCAACCTGTGTCTTGTCTTTGTCTATCTTATGAGTTTTTTTAGTTCGCCCTAGGTGGGTTAGGGCATGAAGAGACCAGTAACTCTAGGAGGATTTCGTTGCAAAAATATGGTTGATTGATGACGAAATAATGACAGATATGTTGAGCAAAATAAGGTTTGACCTCTTGGTACAAAAGGCATTAAATAGAGCCTTGTTTCACTTCACTTTATTTTTTCCAGAATATGTTTTCAGTCGCGTATAAAACCGTCCATCTTTGCTATACCAACCGCATTATTCGCTGGTTCGGTAGGACGCCGCGCGCTATCTAATTATTATCTTTCAGCCGCGGAAACCTCATTCGCGGTTCAGCAAGAAATCTTTGAATTCCTTCTAAATCGCGAAATGTTTCTTAGGTTGATTTAACTTAAGGAGAAAAGCGATGTTATTGCTTAGTTTGATCAAATCGACCCTGTCTACTATTACGGCTTTTTTACAGCGAAAGAAAGCTTACTACGAGCTGTCTAAAGTGGATCCGTACCTACTTGAGGATATGGGGTTAAAGCTCGAAAACGGTGTCATTATTAATCTTCGAGAGCAGCAACTGCCGGTCGTGCGAACTAGCGATGCCGTGCTTTTAAATAACCCGTTAGGTTTGGTTATCGATAATGATCGTAGCGCTGAAGCACTGGCAGTCGAACCCTTGGAGCCTCCCCCCGTAGGTTCCAGAGGCTAATATTACCGTCTGTGTTTGGCACAGACGGTAATGTAAAAACCTCAAGAGGACGAAGCAGGACGCATGACTAACAAGCGGCCACTATCCGTTGAAAGGTAGATGAAACCATCCGGTCCGGTTGTTACCGATCGAATTCTTTCATTAAGTTCAGCAAGTAGTCTTTGTTCTTCTTGAGGTTGGTCTACCTCGTCGAGGCTAACGACGTTTAAGTGCTGTCCGCGTAATGCGCCGCTGAATAAGTGCCCTTGCCAACGAGGAAAGGCATTACCGCGATAGATAGCAAGTGAGCTTGGTGCAATTGAGGGAATGTAGACTTTCTTTGGCTCAGTCATGCCTTGTTGGTTATCTTTAGTGCCTACATCGAGAGGGGCCCAATACTCTTGCCCTTGTGAGACAACAGGCCAACCGTAGTTGTTACCTTCTTGTATAAGGTTGATTTCATCGCCACCTCGCGGTCCATGTTCGATTGACCAGAGCTGTTGCTTTGTTGAGTCGAATGCAATGCCTTGCGGATTCCTGTGTCCGTAACTCCATATAGCGGCTTGTGCGTCAGGTTGTTCAAGGAACGGATTAGTTGCGGGGATTAAGCCTTCCAAGGTGAGTCGTAAAACGGCTCCGGCGTGGGTCGACAAGTCTTGACCGTTAGGTCGGTGACCGCGATCACCAACGGTGAAATAGACATGACCATTGTCATCAAAGGCTATACGGCTACCAAAGTGGCGTGTGGTATCGTTTGACGCTTGGGTAACGAGAAGGTCTTGCCAGCCGTCTAACTGAAGGCCGTTAAGTTGTGCCCGGGCAAGCGTTGTTGCACCATTTTTATCGGTAGGTTTGCTGTAAGTGAAGTAAATCCATTGATTCTCTTTAAAATCTGGCGCTGCTTTTATGTCTAGTAAGCCACCTTGCCCCTCGGCATAAATCGCCGGCAAGCCTGTGATGGGGATAATCTTCCCTGTTGTTAGATTCAGTTTTTTTAACTGACCGGAACGTTCAGTAAAAAGCAGTTCTGAATCAGAAATAAAAGTTAGGCTCCAGATAGCACCTTGGTCGGTAATCACTTCTTCAACGGTGAAGGAGTGTCCAAATGCTTGTCCACTAGCAACTGGTTTTGCGTGGACAATGACAGAAAAGAAGATGCTTAACGAGGTAAGAAGTACAAGATATATCGGTTTTCCATAAGTAAACATACGCGAGCCTCCATTGTTGAAGATTCAGACTAACCTATGATTCGGAAGTTCAGGTTAGTTGATAATGGAGTTTTTTGATCAATACCGTGTTTACACAAACATTATGTTTACAACAGTATGTTTACACCAAGATTAAGCCTATATCGAGAAAGC
>JBLXCH010000041.1:0-25844 GCA_048265065.1 Motiliproteus sp.
CACCAGAACATGAAGAGTACGAGTCCGAGGATTAACATTACGGTTTGCGTACTATGCTTTTTTCGATGGGTAATCAGTTGCCGACGTTGGTTTTTTACCACCAGACAAAGAGTTGATTACCACCAGAGAAGGAGCTGAAAATTCGCGCCGAACGAAAAAGCCTGACTGTTGTTGGGCTTTTTTGTTGGCTGTTTAATATCCTTGGTATTTGTATCTATTTTGAACTTACCTTATTGAAAGATATCCCATTTTGGTAAATGCCACCTAAAGGAGCAGTTACTTTATGGATTCTCTCGCTACGGTTTTTACGGCAATAGCAGTGTTGTTGCTGTTGATTCTTGTTGCACAGATTCTGAAAAACATCTTCTTACCTAATGCGATTTTACCACCAGCGATCTTGGCCGGAGCCATGCTCTTAGCGCTTGGCTCTGAGGGTTTAGGCCCAACACTGGTACAGGTAATTAATCTTGACGGCTTTCTCGCCCCCGCGCTTTTTCCTGAATCAATGGTCGCTGTTTGGAAAGAGTTGCCCGGATTTCTAATTACTATCGTCTTTGCCGGATTATTTTTAGGACGAACTATCCCTTCACCAAAAGATATATGGCGAGTTGCAAGACCTAACCTTATTTACGGTTACACACTGGGTTTAGGCCAGTATGTTGTTGGTTTGTTGTTGGCGTTGCTGCTACTTAAACCACTTTTCGACAGCAATGTGTTGTCTGGTGTGTTGATTCCGATTGGGTTTCAGGGCGGACATGGAACAGTTGCTGGGTTGAAATCGACGTTTGAGTCTTTCGAGTTCCCCCAAGGTTATGAACTGGGTTTAGCCATCGCTACCTTGGGCCTTCTCTCCGCTGTATTGGCGGGCACAATAATCAGTAATCTTAATCAGCCTGCTGATTCGCCAGAACAGGAATCAACTATCGACGAAGAGGGTGAAAATAACACCGACAAGAAAACATCAATGACCGTTCAATGTGGTGCCTTAGTGCTTGCCATCGGATTAGGGTGGATCACACTACAAGCTTTACAGGCGATTGAAGAGCAGGCGCTGTCAGAAGATGCTTTTAAGATCGCTACCTATATCCCGCTTTTTCCCATGGCCATGTTAGGAGGCTTGGTGGTACAGGTGTTAGCAACTCGCTTTAATAGGGGGGAAAGTATCAATCAGTCGCAGGTGAGTATGATAACTACGTCGTCATTGGACTTGTTGATTGCCGCGGCGATTGCCAGTTTATCCCTGCAGCCACTAATTGATAACTGGCAGGCCGTCTTAGTGTTGTTTGTGGGCGGGTTAGTTTTTAATTTACTGGTTTATTTCTTCTTGGCTCGTCGGCTTTTTGGTCAAGATTGGCACTTACGTGGTCTTGGTGAATTGGGGCAGTCAATGGGGACTACTGCGATTGGTTTGTTACTCATACGGCGCTCTGGTAAAAATGCTGATACCTACGTTCGTGCTTTTAGCTTTAAGCAGCCTTTTTACGAGCCTATTGTTGGTGGCGGTGTCGTTACCGCGATTGCTTTGCCTCTTGTTGCGCAGGTTGGTGCAGTGGTGACAGTGGTTATCTTTGCGGTTTTAACGTTGGCCGTTTTAGCGTTTGGTTGGCTAACGCGGGAGTAATGAGGGAGTTACGGTTAAGTGATCAACAGCTGTCACCGATTGAGTCGGTTTTCGCCCCGCTGCATTGGCTAATTGCTACTCTTAAGTAGAGCTATTTATTGATGTTCAGTGATGTTCAGTGCTGTTTGGTGCTGTTTAGTGATGTTTCTCTGAGCTTGAGATGGCGTCACGCATAATAGTGTGATGGGATTCTTCAAGTGATTTGAGCTGTTCACATACGTGACGAACATGGGCCGCCGCAGCTTTCTTCGCCCATAAAGGTTGCCGTGAAATTATGGCGTTATACATTTGTCGATGATGCTTATCGATCTGCTCCATGACTTTTTCTCGATGACCGAGGTTAATTACAGATGCGTGTACCGTGTGCAAGACTAAGCTGCGAAGGCTGCTGAGTGTATGTACTAATACCGGGTTATGTGATGCCTCAACTATGGCCATATGAAAAGCATGGTCCAGCTCTGTGCGAGTTGACGGGTTAGCGTCTTCCATTTCATTAAACGCTTTGGTTATCGCATAAAAATCTTTATCGGTACCCCTTTCCGCAGCTAAAAATGCTGCCTGACCTTCTAGTGACTCCCTCACTTCATAAAGATCATAGAGTGTGCGCGGATGACCAAAATAGAGCTCAATGAGCGGCGCTGTAGACGCCATTTCAGGGATTAACTCAGAGACGAAAGAACCCTGCCCGTGACGTGTTTCAATGAGTTTCCTGCCTTGTAATTCTTTCAGTGCTTCACGCACGATTGAGCGTGACACACCAAACTTTTTACACAGTTGTCTTTCAGAGGGGATTTTCTCTAATGGTGTTAATGTGCCTTCGAGAATCATTTGCTCAAGGCGATAGGCAATGGCGTGCGAGATAGGAGGAGAGTCGTTTTCCATAAAATCCACTGGTATGACCAGTCATACCCCAATTATTATTTTTTTTATCGGATCAAGCTAAGCCCAGAGATCTAGTGCGTGGGGCCAGCTTAGCTACAGGGTAGGTGAAAAAAACAGGTATGACCAGTAAATAAAAGGGGTGGTTTTTAGTTATAAAAAATCCTGATCACAATCGCTATGGGATCTTTGAGACCTTCCTTAGCAATACTGTTATCAAATGATGGCATTGCTGGAACTGTTTAGAAGCTCACATTTAGAACAAATATAAAAAATGTGGAGAATATGATGATTAGTGTACGTAGGATGAAACAGCCTAGCTCCCTTAGAGGGGTCTGTAAGGCTGTAGCTTTTACCTCGGCGGCTTTAGTTGGCACCTTTTCAATGTCTGTGGCGCAAGCGGCGCAAACATGGAAAGTACAGTCAGTATGGGATGCAGGTACGGTTGGTTACACGCTTTTTGAAGAGTGGGCTGGCAGTATGGAGGCTAAAACTAACGGTGAACTTAAAATTAAGCCTTTTCCGGCTAAGTCGGTAGCGGCAGATAATAACGCATTGTTCGATTCAGTAAGAAATGGCGTATTGCAAGGGATGAACCCTTTTACGTTGTATTGGTCCGGTAAGATTCCTGCGTCAGTGTTCCTCTCCTCCTATCCGGCAGGTCCCGATCAGCCTGCACAATGGGACGTTATGTTCTATGAATTGGGCATGTTAGAAAAAGCGCGAGAAATCTACAAAAAACTCGGCTTGTTTTATGTTGGTCCAATTCACCACGACGCCAATATCATTCACTCCAAGAAACCCGTGAATAGTCTAGCTGACTTAAAGGGCATGAAGATCCGAGTGCCAGGTGGCATGGTGGCTGAAGTCTTCCAGAAATTTGGTGTATCGACGGTGAGCCTGCCCGGTTCAGATATATTCCCTGCGCTAGAAAAAGGCACTATTGATGCCGCTGATTACGTTGGCCCTGCGGTTAACTGGGAGCTTGGTTTTGCTCAGGTTGCTGACAATATTCTGTTTGGACCTCCAGGCACAATGTCTATCTATCAGCCTGTGGATTTAATGGATTTAACCGTTAACCTGCGCGCTTGGAATAAGTTGTCTCCAGAAGTGCAGGCAATCGTTGAACAAGAAGTTCGTAATTACTCTCAAAAGCACTACCTCACCATCCAAAAACGTAACGTTGAAGCGATGCAAAAGTTTAAGGATGCGGGTAGTAAAGTCTCTCGCCTAAGTCAGAAAGATGTTGAAGACTTCCGTCGTGCAGCCATTCCTATTTGGTACAAATGGGCAAACAAAGATGAAGGTGCGCGAGCGATCTTTGATATACAGCGCGAATACATGTTGAACGACGTGATGGGGTATCTCTCTCCTGAAGACGTCAAAGACATGAAGTAATCGGTTGTAATATCAGCAAGCGGGAGTGGCAGCGCTCCCGCGGTTTTGAGAGGCACTAATTGATGTCTGATTTAGAAGGTTTTGGGTTTATTTTACCGCATTGGTTCTATTGGGGCTGGTTGGCGGTAATGCCTTTGATCATGATCACTTTGGATCGTAGAGCAAGCCGTAAACGCCAAGAAGCGGCAGGCCACCCTTATTTGGGTGAGGTGCAAGCCGACGAAGATCCGCTGATTGCGATGCGCTACAAAGGTAACCGGGTTACCCGTTGTATTGACTGGATGAGTGAACAGTCCGGTTTATTTGTTTCTTTTTGGACCGTGAATGCGGTTTGTTTTTATTTTTTCGAAGTTGTGATGCGTTACATCTTCAATATGCCCACGATATGGGTGCACGAGGCCTCTTTCTTGCTGCTGGGTATGCAATACCTGATGGCAGGCGGTTTCGCTTTGCTTCACGGGGCTCATGTTCGCGTTGATGTGGTATACAACCTTTTGCCTCCTCGCGGGCGGGTAGGTATCGATATCTTTACTTCAATGTTCTTCTTTGTCTTTGCGCTGGCATTAACGGCCACTTCTTGGATCTTCTTTCACGATTCTTATGGCATGAATGAAACAACGGTTGAAACCTGGGGTATCCAGTATTGGCCGGTGAAAGGTGTGATGCTTCTCGGCTCAGTATTAATTTTGCTGGCTGGGATTTCCAAGTTAATTAAAGACGTTTCCTTATTTATGCAAATGGGGCGTGGAGAAGTTCAATGACAACAAAAATAGAAACTTCAAACTCCGGCGGCTCATTGGTTGGTAATTTAGGCACATGGCTCGTTGTATTAGCGACTGTGGGTTTTGCTTTTATCATTGCCGTCGAGTTAATCAACTCGCTGTTTTATGACCATTATGGGGATGAGTATTTTCTTTTCCGTCTTGCCGGTGTCTTGTCTGATGTCGATATTGGACCGCTCACCTATTTGATGTTTGGTTCTCTGTTAGTCGCGTTAATGATGGGACTGCCGTTAGCCTTTGTGACGGGTGGTTTAGGGGTTGTTTTCATCTACTTAGTGGGTGATGCGACGATGCTGAACATCATCCCGGGGCGTATTTTCCCCATGATGACTAACTCCGATTTGGCGGCGATTCCATTGTTTATTTTTATGGCATCCATGCTGGAACGTGCAGGCCTCATCGAAGAAATGTTTAATGTGGTCTACAAGTGGATGGGCGGGCTCAGTGGCGGCTTAGCGACCGCAACGATTTTGGCATCGACTATCTTGGCGGCCATGGTTGGGGTCATTGGTGCAGCGGTTGTTACCATGGGTATCATTGCATTACCGGCGATGCTAAAGCGGGGATATGATCATCAGATTGCATTAGGCTCCATCATGGCTGGTGGTACCTTAGGTATTTTGATCCCACCGTCGATTTTGGCGATTCTCTATGCCGTAGTAGCGCAGCAATCTGTGGGTGAACTGTACCTAGGCGCGATTATTCCTGGTTTGATGCTCTCTGGCATGTATGTGCTCTATGTCCTCATCCGCACCTATTTTAATCCTAAGCTAGGACCACCAGTGCCTGTTGAAGAGCGTATCTCTTTCAAAGAGAAACTGTTCTTACTCAAAGATCTTTTTGCACCGCTAATTCTTGTGATGCTTGTATTGGGCTTGCTGTTTGGTGGTATTGCAACCCCAGTTGAGGCTGCGGGTATCGGCTCTTTTGGGGCGATGTTAGTGGCGTGGAAACACGGTACTTTTACGATTGAAGGGTTAAAGGATGCGTCTGTCACCACTGCTAAAGCGTCAGCTATGGTGCTTTGGATTATGTTTGGTGCATCGGTTTTTGTTGGCTTCTATATTCTTCAAGGCGGTCAAGACTTCATCACAGAGACCATTTTAGGAACCGGTTTGTCACCTTACGGCATTTTATTCTTGCTAATGGCTTTGTTGGTTATTCTTGGGATGTTCTTGGACTGGGTTGGTATCTTGCTATTGGCTGTACCTATCTTTATTCCTATCGTAAAAGCATTAACATTCGATGGCTTATTTGGCTTGCCTGCGGTGGACGGTGATGATGTTGTCCTCTGGTTTGGTGTGCTTTATTTGGTCAATATGCAGATGTCATTCCTTAGCCCGCCTTTTGGTTATGCGTTGTTTTATATCCGAGGGGTTTGCCCACCAGAAATTACAATGGCGACGATTTTCCGTTCATCATTGATCTTCTTGGCATTGCAGGCTGTAGGCTTGATGATTTGTGTATTACTGCCAGGTGTTATCACTTGGTTGCCAAATTTAGTGTATGGCTAAGTGCGTGGATAAGTGTATGGCTAGGTGCTCAGAACTTGATTATTGCGACCGAGCTTCTGAGGCATGTACGTAAGGAATGTAGGTAATGAATACAGTGACACGACCATCTCCCGCTGAGTTGGCCACCATATTTTCTGGCTTTATCGATCCTGAGTTCGTCATTCTTGATGATGAAACCAAGAAGCCATATGAGTGTGATGGATTGTCTATGTACTGCGAAATGCCGATGCTGGTGGTTTTGCCAGCAACGGTGCAGCAGGTTCAGCAGGTTATGCAGGTTTGCCATCACTATAAGATCCCAGTTGTTGCCAGAGGTGGCGGCACGGGTCTTAGTGCGGGAGCAATGCCACATTCTGAAGGTGTCTTGCTATCGATGGCACGTTTTAATCAAATGCTTTCGGTGGACACGCACGCTCGTACCGCACGTGTTCAACCCGGTGTTCGCAATCAGGCGATTAGTGAAAACGTAGCTCGTTTCGGGCTTTACTATGCGCCTGATCCGTCATCCCAAATAGCCTGCACCATTGGCGGCAATGTGGCTGAAAACTCGGGTGGCGTGCACTGCTTAAAGTATGGATTAACCGTGCACAATATTCTCAAAATTCAAATGGTGACAGCAGAAGGTGAGCTGGTAGAAATTGGCAGTGAAGGCCTAGATAGTTGCGGAATGGATATGCTAGCGCTGGCCATTGGCTCTGAAGGCATGCTGGGTATTGTTACCGAAATCACTATCAAATTATTACCAACACCAGAGCAAACCCGTGTGGTTATGGCGAGCTTTGATGATGTTGCCAAAGGTGGTGACGCAGTAGGGGGCGTCATTGCTGGCGGCATTATTCCGGCTGGATTAGAAATGATGGACAGCTATGCCATCGTCGCCGCTGAAAATTTTGTCCATGCTGGATACCCTTTGGATGCCAAAGCGCTGCTGCTATGTGAAGTTGATGGCACGGAAGCTGAAGTCGAAGAGTACATCGAACGCGTGGAGTCCTTATTTAATCGTTATGGCGCAACCTCGGTAAGAACCTCGCAGAGTGAACAAGAACGTCAACTATTTTGGCGGGGGCGTAAGGCCGCTTTCCCTGCCATTGGTCGTTTATCGCCAGATTATTATTGTATGGATGGCACCATTCCTAGAGGACAATTGCCATTAGTGCTGAGTGAAATGGAAAAAATGTCTGCGGAGTTTAACTTGCGTGTGGCCAATGTATTTCATGCGGGGGATGGTAATTTACACCCGCTCATTTTATTTGATGCCAATGTACCCGGAGAGTTTGAACGGACAGAAGCGTTTGGGGCGAAAATATTAGAGCTCTGTGTTGAGGTTGGCGGCTGTATTACTGGTGAGCACGGTGTCGGTGTCGAAAAAATAAGGCAGATGACATTACAGTTTTCTGATACGGAATTAGCTCAGTTTAGAGCGATAAAGCAGGCTTTTGATCCGTTGTTAATTCTCAATCCGGGTAAAGGTATTCCGGAGCCTAAACGCTGCCAAGAGTATCGAGTCCTTCATCGTCATGAGCCGCCTGTTACAGAGACCGAAAATGCCTGATATTAGTGTTCATCTACAAGACCAAATAGCTACTGCTCGTCATGAAAGAATCCCGCTACAGATTGTCGGAGGCGATTCCAAGGCATTTCTTGGCCGTCACTCAGAGGGCGACCCTTTGTTGGTAGCGGAACACAGCGGCATTGTTGATTATCAGCCACTAGAACTGGTGATGACGGTTCGTGCTGGAACACCGCTGAGCGAGGTTGAAGCTGCCCTAGCTGAAAAAGGGCAAATGCTACCATTTGAACCACCTTATTTTAGTGAAAAATCCACTGTTGGCGGAACGTTAGCGTGCAACCTATCAGGCCCCTCACGACCTTGGTCGGGTTCTGTTCGAGATCATGTGTTGGGGGTGAGGCTGATCAATGGCAAGGCAGAATCACTGAAGTTTGGCGGCCAGGTGATGAAAAATGTTGCAGGTTACGATGCTTCACGACTGCAAGCTGGGGCCATGGGCACCTTGGGTGTACTGACCGAAATAAGCTTCAAAGTGTTACCCATGCACGCTATGAGTAAAACGCTTATTGAAGAAATTCCTGAAGAGCATGCGATCGAATTAATGAATGTGAGAGCTGGGAAAGCCGCACCGATTACGGCCGCTTGCTGGCTTGACGGACGTTTGTACACTCGCCTGTCTGGTGCGGCAACTGTAGTCGATGCAACGATTGGGTTGTGGCCCGGTGAGGTAATGGATAATGACCAAGTTTTTTGGTCACGGTTACGTGATCAACAGCATGAATGGTTCTCTGACCCGCGGCCGCTATGGCGGTTTTCTGTGAAACCGACAGCGGCGCCAATATCAACGGGAGACTGGTTGATTGACTGGGGTGGTGCGCAACGTTGGTTGAAGGCTGATGGTAGTTTCAGTGACATGATGGCGCTGGCTGAAACTGCAGGAGGTCAGGTCAGCCTGTTTCGTGGTGGTGACCGTGATCTTGAAGTTTTTCATTCACCGTCGGACGTGCTGAAAAGAATACAGAAAAACATCAAAGCAAGCTTTGATCCCGAAGCAATTCTTAACCCTAGAAGACTCTATAGTTGGATGTAATAAGTTGTGTGTAATTTGTTGGATGTAACTGGTTGGATGTAGCGGTTAGACGTAGCTAGTTCGATGTACGCAGCTGGCTAAGCAACAGCAGCGGAATATTAGTAGCGGAATATAAGTGGTTATTCATGCAAACGAATATTATTGAAAAGTATAGAAGTAACCCCGACGCAGAAGAAGCGGAAAGTATTCTGCGTGCCTGTGTGCACTGTGGTTTTTGTACCGCCACTTGCCCTACGTATCAGGAACTTAATGACGAACGTGACGGGCCTCGCGGACGAATTTACCTGATCAAACAGCTTTTGGAAGGGGGCGAGGTAACAGCCAAAACACAAAATCATTTAGACCGTTGTCTAACTTGCCGTAGTTGCGAAACCACCTGTCCATCGGGCGTGGAATACGGTCGTTTGGTGGATATTGGGCGCAATTTGCTTGAAGAAGAAGTACCTAGGCCGCTTAAAGATCAGGTGGTGCGTTGGGGGCTTCGTCAGGTATTACCTTACCCAAAGCGTTTTGGTGGGCTATTAAAAGTGGGCCAATGGGTGAAACCATTAATGCCTGACACTGTTGCAACCAAAATTCCAGAGAAGCAAAAAAGTTCCCCGTGGCCTGCGACGAGTCATGACAGAGTCATGCTGCTACTGGCGGGCTGTGTTCAACCTTCTACCGCCCCGAATACGAACGTGGCTGCGGCAAAGGTTTTCGATCGGCTTGGCATTACATTGGTTGAGACACCGGATGCCGGTTGCTGTGGCGCAGTGAGTCATCACCTTTCAGCGCATGATGAAGGTTTGCAGTTTATGCGCAATAACATTGATGCATGGTGGCCGGCGATAGAGGCCGGTGCCGAAGCTATCGTCATGACTGCATCTGGTTGCGGTGCAATGGTGAAAGATTATGGTCATTTACTGCGCAATGACCCAGAGTATTCCGTCAAAGCAGCGCGGGTTAGCGAACTGTGTCAGGACATTGGACAGTTGCTGTTACAGGAAGATCTTAGTTTATTGAAGGTAACTAGTGATGAGCGCGTTGCTTTTCATTGCCCCTGCACACTGCAGCACGCATTAAAGCAGTCGGGTGTTGTGGAGCAAGTGCTCACGCAGGCTGGTGTCGAATTGGTCAATACTGCCGATGGGCATTTATGCTGTGGATCTGCGGGTACTTATTCAGTGTTGCAACCAGAAATGAGCCAGCGCTTATTGACGAACAAACTGGCTGCATTAACCATCGATGAACCCACTAAAATTGTCACGGCGAATATTGGTTGCCAATTACATATAGGAAGTCGCGCCAGTGTTCCGGTACAGCATTGGATTGAGTTGTTGGTTTGATAATTACATCGCTGACCTCAGGGTGGTTGATTCATCATCAGTGATTAGCGGCTAATAATATATCCCGATTAATATCATCGATGCAGGTTGCACCAGTGAGTGCCATGGTAACGCGCATTTCAGCTTCGATTAATTTCAGCATATGTTCAACACCTGCTTGTCCAGCACCACCGAGTGCGTAAGCCCAAGCGCGGCCTAGGAACACACCCTTAGCACCTAGGGCGAGCATTTTAATCACATCCAACCCTGAGCGAATACCGCCATCGGCCCATACTTCAATGTCTTCACCAACGGCCGCAGCAATAGTCGGTAAAGCGCTGACGCTTGAGGGCGCACCATCTAGTTGACGTCCTCCGTGGTTGGAAACAACCAAGCCATCAGCGCCCAACTTTACCGCTTCTTGCGCATCCTCAACATCCATAATGCCTTTGATAAACAGTGGCCCATCCCATTCGTTACGAATAAAGTCTAAATCCTTCCAGCCAATCGATGGGTCGAAGTTATTGCGCATCCATGCAAAGAAATCTTCCAAGCCGGTGTTATCGCCGAGTACAGGTGCAACATTTCCAAGATGGTGTGGGCGGCCGTGAATGCCTACGTTCCATGCCCATTGTGGATGCATGGCGGCTTGTAACGTGCGGTTGATATCGCCGACTAGCCCCGATGCACCAGCCAGGCCAGAACGATAATCACGGTAACGTGTTCCAGGCACTGGCATATCAACGGTGAAAATCAGCGCTGAGCAGTTTGCCGCCTTCGCTTGCTGGAGCAAGTCACGCATAAATACACGATCACGAATCATATAAAGCTGAAACCATAATGGTTTGCTGACAGCTTGTGTGACCTCGGCTAAAGGGCATACAGAAACGGTGGAAAGGCTGAATGGGACCCCGTGTTTTTCTGCCGCACGGGCAGCTTGGACTTCGCCTCGTTGAGCGTACAGCCCGGCTAAACCGATCGGGCCTAATGCTAGAGGTAAACTGAGCTGTTGGCCGCAAAATTGGCTGCTTAAATCGATCCCTGAAACGTCTCTAAGAATTCTTTGCCGAAGTTCAACTGAGGACAGGTCTTCAGTATTTTTGCGAAGGGTATACTCGGTATGAGAACCTCCATCAATGTACTCAAAAAGAAAATGGGGTAGCCGCTTTTTTGCTAATTCTCGATAATCTTGAGGTGAGGCGACGATCATTTTTTTCTCCATTGATGAAGTTGTCTAGTCGACGATTAAGGTGGCGAGAAAAGCCGTTACACTGTTCTTTAAGTGTAGCTGAATGTGTCTGTTTATTAAGGTAATTCGGGCTGTTTATTGCTACTGACGGGAGATATAACGGAAATTATTCAGCGATACTTTGCTGGAAAAGCCAAAAAGCTTAACTTTGCTCAAAAAAAGTACTATTGATGGTAGTTTTTTCGTACTACAGAGGCGCTTATTGGTAGACTGCTAAGCGTTATTTCGTGTTGAGTATCGAATCTTATTTTTCAAAGGTATCCAGTGATTATTCCTCGCTTTTCTTCACTATTCGGCCTTAGCTCAAGAAACATTTTTTTCTTAGTGATGGCTTTTTCTGCAGCAACCTTATTTATGAACGCGAGTTTTGCACAATCCGTGCAAACTACAGCAGCTTCAGTGCCCGCTGAAAACCTTAATTTGACCGAAGAAGAACGGACTTGGTTAATGAATCACGAAACCATTCGGGTTCATAACGAGACGAACTGGGGCCCTTTTAACTTTTACGAATTTGGCCGCGCTAAGGGTTACTCCATAGAGTTTATGGACCTCCTTGCTGAAAAGTTAGGAATCAATATTGAATACATTACTGGCCCGAATTGGGGCGAGTTTATGAACATGCTGCGCAATAAAGATATTGACGTGATGTTGAATATCATCAAGACGGAAGATCGTAGTAAGTTTGTGTTGTTCACCGACCCTTATGTTAATAATCCGACGGGGATTGTGGTACGCGATGACAATAATGATATTCGTGACCTACGGGATTTAAATGGCCGTGTTTTGGCAATTCCTAAGGGGTTTTTCTATCAAGAAATTATTGAGCGTCACTTCCCCGGCATTCAGTTATTACTTTTAAAAGATCAGCTCGAAAGTTTAAAAGCGGTCTCTTTTGGGCATGCTGATGCGACCATTGGTAGTATCGCCGTACAAAACTACTTGATGCGTAATAACCTGATTAATAACACAAAAGTTATAGGCGGAATCGACGATGAGCGCTTTGCCAATAACCTGCGGATTGGCGTCCGAACGGATTGGGGTATCTTCCGTAATATTCTGCAAAAGGCGTTGGAATCGGTTACTGAGCAAGAGCGAGATCGCCTCGGGCGTCGCTGGTTAAGTAGTGGTTTGCAAACCACGCAAGTACTGCAGCTTGATAAAGAAGAAAAAGAGTTTCTTCAAGAGCACCCGGTATTACGCGTTCATAATGAAATGGCATGGCCACCGTTCAACTTTAATGAACAAGGTAAGCCAAAAGGCTTCTCGATAGATGTGATGAACTTGATCGCCAAGAAAACGGGTTTTCGTATTGAGTACATTAGCGGACCTAATTGGAGCGGTTTTTTGGATATGATCCGCGAACGCCAGCTCGACATGATGCTGAATATCGTCAATACAGCGGAGCGCCGCGAATATATTCGTTTTACCCGTCCTTATGCAGTCAATCCGAACATCATCGCCAGCAAGAAAAGCGCTAAATATGAAAGTATAGAAAGCCTAGACGGTAAAACGGTTGCCATTCCCAAAGGTTTTTTCTATGAAGAAGTGCTGAGTAAAGACTATCCCGGAATTAAACTCCACCTTGTCAATGACGCTGTAGAAAGTTTGAAATCTGTTTCTGTCGGCAAAGCCGATGCCGCGCTGGGTGAGGCTGCGGTGTTCAATCACCTGATTGCCGGTAACATGCTCAACGACCTAACGGTGTCTGGTGAAGTTGATGTAGGCCAGCCTGATTTAGCCAACTTACGGATCGGAGTTAGATCGGATTGGCCAGTGTTACAGGGAATTATGGACCGTGCTGTAGACTCATTGACACGTGATGAAATGTCGACGATATCCCAGCGCTGGATGGGTAATGAGAACTATATCGCTCGACCTGGCAGTGGTTTAAGTCTTACCGAGGGCGAAAAAGCCTATTTAGAAAAACAACCAAACATAACGTATTGCGCTAACCCTGATTGGATGCCGCTGGAAAAAATCGGTGAAGGCGGCAAGCATGAAGGTATGGTTGCAGACTATCTCAGTTTAATGGCTGACCGCATAGGCATCGGTTTGACGATGGTGCAAACGGACAGCACCTCTCAGTCTTTAGAGTATGCCAAGAGTCGCCGTTGCGACATCATGTCAGCCGCATTTGAAACCTCAGAAGCTGCTCGCCAACTTAACTTTACAAAACCTTACTTGCGACTACCGCTAGTGATTGCCATTCAAGAGGATGCGCTCTTTGTTGATGGGCTCAAGTCCTTAGATAAACAGATAATCGCAGTGCCTAGTGGTTATGGCTTGCTGAAAAAACTGCAACGTGATTACCCACGGCTAAAAGTCGTTGAGGTGCCGAGTATTAGCGATGGTCTACGGCAGGTAGAGGAAGGCCGGATTTTCGGCATGATTGGCTCAATCGCACCGATTGGTCATGCGATTCGTAAAGATCGGTTTATTAATTTAAAGATTGGTGGTCGTCTTGATGAGGATTGGAAACTCGCTATTGCCGTGCGTAATGACACGCCTGAGTTGCTTTCAATGTTTAACAAAGCAACAGACTACATTACTGAAGAGGAGCGTTCTAAAGTCTTCCAGCGCTGGGTCGCGGTTAAGTTTGAGCACGATGTAGATTACAACTTAGTGTGGAAGCTGGCTGCTACTGGTTTGGTTGTGTTACTGGCGATTGTTCTGTGGAACTGGAAACTGGCGCGCTTGAATCGTCAGCTAAAAACCGAGATGAATCTGCGTGAAACGGTTGAGGAACAGTTGCAAGGCGCGAACCGTGAATTGAGTCGCAAAAACAGAGAATTATCGGTGCTTTCAACCACTGACAATCTAACGGGCTTATCGAACCGTTTACATATTGAAACCATGCTTGATAAAGAGTTGGTGCGGCAAGCGGAATACGGTTATTGCTTCTCGGTGATTATCCTTGATGTAGACCACTTCAAAAAAATCAACGATCAATATGGCCATTTATTGGGTGATACGGTCTTACAGCGGATTGCTCGTATTTTGGAAATCAATACACGTCCGACCGATATGATTGGTCGTTGGGGTGGTGAAGAATTCATGATTTTGCTTCCCGAAACTGCGGGTGATCTGGCTTATCGTTTAGCGGAAAAATTGCGTACCGCTATTGCTGCGGAGCAGTTTGAAGAGGTTGATCATGTCACCGCAAGTATTGGTTTGGTTGAAAGCGTTGAGGCTGGACAGTCGGCGCGCGAGTTAGTGCTTAAGGCAGATAGCGCGCTTTACCGAGCGAAAGAATCTGGACGGAATAGAGTAGTAGCAGAGTTGGGGCAGGAGCAATTCGATTTGTGTTGACCGCCTGAAGGCGCAGCAGGGCTTCTTTAAAAATGGATTTAAGTAGTGGATGTAGCAATGGAAAAAGTAGTCCTTTTAGTCGATGTTCAAAATGTCTATTACACCACGCGAGATGCGTACCGCAGTCATTTCGACTATAACCAGTTTTGGTCTAAAGCAACAACGGGCCGGACGGTTGTTAAGGCGATTGCTTACGCGGTTGACCGTAATGACGAGAAACAACGGCAATTTCAAAACATCCTCAAAGGTATCGGTTTTGAAGTTAAACTTAAACCTTACATCCAGCGAGCTGATGGGTCCTCTAAAGGGGACTGGGATGTAGGCATCACCATCGATGCCATGGAGTATGTGGATTCTGCGGATACGGTTGTGCTTGTCTCCGGAGATGGCGATTTCAGTATCTTGGTTGATAAGATCAACCAAGATAAAGGTAAGCGCGTTGAAGTGTACGGGGTACCTAAACTCACCGCAAAAGCGTTAATTGATGCCGCTACGGTTTTTGAGCCAATAGACTCCTCGCTTCTGCTTGGGCGACATTAACTAACGCCGCTGGCGTTTCACTACGCTAGTTTCTTCGGCAAAAATATTGCTAACCCACTGAATACAACGCCCAGTGCAATCGCTACATACAAGCCATCTAGGCTAACGAGTGCGCTATATTTATTATTGATGGCCAACGTGACATCGCCACCTAGTAATTTATCAAAGAGCCAAGGCATGTTTGTTTTGAGAGCACCATACATCAGGGTGTATAAACCAGCGCCAGTTAGCCCTCCAAGCATGAAGAAAGCCGCGTCTTTACGTCCGCTACCAAAGGCAACAACGCCTGTGCCAGGGCAGTAGCCTGCCACACCCCAACCTACACCAAGCACTATTCCGCCGATAATGACGCCGGTATAAAGTGCTTTGACAGACAGGTGTCCTGCATCAATTAGCCCTATACTCATGCCAAGGTAAAGGAAAACGGATGAACTCCCAATACCGAGTAAAATGGCTTTCATTAGGTGCAAATCTTTAAGTTGCAGCATGCCGATTATTTTCTGTGGGTCAGCGGCACCTATGCGTTGCAAAATGAAACCGAAAAGTAGACCGAATAGTATGGCGAGTGAAATTTCCATGACTTTCTTCCCTCTATTGTTGTTGACGGTATAGTAAAAGAGCTGTGGGTATTGCTGCGGCAAATGCGGCTGCAGCAAATACATATCCACTGACTGATGTTTGCATCATTCCGCTCATCATGTGCCCGCTGGTACACCCTCCAGCAAGACGTGCGCCCCATAAAACAAGAGCACCACCAAAAAAAGATAATGCATACCGCTGCCATGGTGTTTGTCCGAACCGTTGCGTGTGAAAGAGTGGCGTTTGAGGGGTAGTTAAGCAGCTTCCATCATCGTTTTTTTTGCTTTTGCTGACTTTCGCACCAATAAATCCACCAGCAATCATGGCGATAACAAATACGAAACTGTAGTTAAGAGGGTTAGCCACCGCCTTAGCGTATTTTCCGCCTGACTTATTCAAGTAGGGGTTAGTGCTTGTGTAGCCTGAAGCGGCTGGAGGGTATTCCTCGACTAATTCAGGCATAAACAGGTCAGCGATAATGGCGTCAAAAATAACAAACTGAGTAGATACTCCGATGGGTTTCACCACGGCAACGGTGGCGAGAAATATCATCCCTAATGCTAAGCCTGAGACTTTCCAGTCCCAATAGCGACTATCGTTGTTCATATACTGGCTCCCTTGTAATTGATAAGGCCTAAGAGTTCATTCTATGACGCATCCACAAAGCACTTCAGTGACAAAGTCACATAGGGCATGGGTTGTCAGTGAAAAAATAAATTAAGGACGTATGGAAGTTTGGAAGTTTGGAAGTTTTGAGGTATGCAGGATGGCAGTATGAAAAGAGAAGAGGCCGTGATACTGCCTTAGAGTTTGATGATATGAATTTTTCCGCGACTTAAAGTGATAGTTCCTTGATGCTCCAGCGCTTTCAAGTGTCGGCTAATGACCTCGCGGGCCGAGCCAATTTCGTCGGCAATTTGTTGATGTGTGCTGTAGATATCGCCATTTTCATCTTGCTGATTTTTTAAGTGGTTGATTAACCGATGATCAATGCTTTCTAACGCGACGTTTTCGAGCTTACTCATTAGGTCTGCTAAACGGTGGCTAAAGCTGGTGAAAACAAACGCTCGAAACTCGCTCGAAGTTGCCACTAATGAATCAAATTCCGAACCAGGAATAATATAAGCGCTAACTTCAGTGTGAGTAATTGCTTCAGCAGGATAACGGGTGCCACCCATCAAACAGGCAGTAGTTAAGACACAAATTTCCCCGGGGCTAATGTAATACAAGACGAGTTCTCGACCATCAGGCGACCGAGTGAGCACGCGAACGCTACCGTTGGCAATAATGGTGTAGTGATCACAAACTTGTCCTTGAGAAAATACTTGTTGGCCTGCAGGCACCGTGACTTTCTGGTAGCGTTTGACAACTTCTGGAATTTTTAATGCTGCTTGAGCTTGTGGCATAGCTTTTCACTGAGTAAAGGCAAGGTCGTAACGCTTAATTTAGCACAAGCATGTTTGTTGGTCAGAATGTCTGTTCCGTTAAGTTTATTTATCCAGTTGTAAGCACTTGTCGGAAAGGAATCTGTTATTCTGGAGGCCTTTTTCTACCTGTGATTTATACTTACGCCCTATCGACATATTAGGCACACACCGATATAAAAACTGAAGGCACGACTTGCTATGAGTGATGAAGAAATCAACTACAAAAACAACCCGCTGCACGGGCTGAGCTTGAAAAATATGCTCATAGAAATTGTGGATTATTATGGTTTTGAGATTCTCTTTGCGTACTTGAACATCAACTGTTTCAAAACTAACCCGAGTGTAGATTCTAGTGTGAAGTTTTTGAAGAAAACCGACTGGGCACGAGAGAAGGTGGAGGGTTTTTATCTCTACCAGTATAAAAACTTACCACGAGTTTCATCTGAGCAATTTACCATACCTCCTCGTGATCGCATTATTCCCGAGCATCAACAACCAGGAGAGCCAGCCGAGCTGAGTTTAGAAGATGCAGAACGGCTCCGCGAAAAGCGCGCAAAAAAGGCGGCAGAACATGGCAAAGGCCGTCGCTCAGGTACCGGCAAAAACTCAGGTTTTGGGAGCCGCTCAAATGGTTTTTCTAAAAACAGTCGGCCTAAAAGCCCTTACCGTGAGCTTGACGAGGATCGACCAGCAAGGACAGAGCGTTCGGAGCAACCACCTGCGGACCCGTGGGGAAAATGGAAAGGTTAAGGCTATCACTGGTCGTCTGACTTGCGTTGTTTAGCCTTTGAATACACAAATCCAGTAATATTAAGAAGGAATTTATATTACTGTAAGACAATTGTTGTCGAATACTCAGAAACACATTAAAGGATAGAGTCTTCATGGAACGAACTCGTCGATTTATCTTCACTTTCTTATTGCTGTCTACTTTTTCTATCGCGGTCAGCGCAGCTCCTTCCTATGAACGCTTAGCTCCAACACTGGATAATTTGTCTGTAAAGCAACTACCGAAGGATAACGATGCGACGGTGCTGAGGAAAGACTTTGTGGTTAAGCTTGATGATAGAGGGCAGCACAAAACAACGTTTTATAAAGCGGTCTATATTGGGTCTGAAGAGGCTGCTCGGGACTACAGTCAGATAGAGATCAGTTATAACAATTACTTTGATCACTTCCAATTACAGTTTGCTAACGTCCGCACCCAGTCAGGAAAAATATTACCTTTAGCCGCTGATGCTTTTATTGATAAAGCCAGTGGTGGTCGTTATTTATCAGACGGTCGTGATGTGACTTTTTCGTTGCCATTCGTAGAGCCAGGTAGCGTGATCGAGTATCAATTTGAGCGCTCATCTAAAAAACCGTTGATTCCGGGCCATTATTCAGACTTCTTTATCATGAATGGCATTTCCAATGGTAGAAACTCGATGGGTGCTCGGGTTGATCCTGTTCTTAGTAGCACGGTTAAATTTGAGGTTCCAGAATCTATGGAACTTCATTTTAAACAGTCCCCTGCGACAACACTTAAAACCTCCTCGCGTGGAGGGGTAAAAACCTACTTTTGGCAGTCAAAAAACACTGAAAAAATTGAGCTGCAACGAGGGATGCCTTCTTTATGGGAATACCTTGATGTTCTTGAAGTGTCGACGATGAAAGATTGGTCTACAGTGGCTAACTGGTCCAGTGAACTGTTCTTGCCTGCCATTAGTGGTGATAGTGATACTGGTAAAGATGGTGCGCATGAATTTGCAAAAATAGCACGTAGTATCAACCAAGTGGCAAAGACCAAAAAGCAAAAAATTTATGAAGTTTATAAATTCATGCAAGAAAACATTCGTTATGAATTCGCTCATGTTGGACGTGGAGGGTTTCAGCCTCATCGCGCCTCAGAGGTATTGAAAAATCGTTATGGTGATTGCAAAGACCAAACGGTTTTAGCGATCGCTTTGCTGAAAGAGCTGGGTATTACTGCGTATCCTGTGTTTATCACCGCAGGCTCAGGTTTTGTTGCCTCTAACGACCTGCCGATCATCGCTTTTGACCATGTGATGGTTTATATCCCTGAGGTTGAAGGTGAAGCTGTTTGGTTTGACACCACTGGAACAAAGTCATTGTTTCCCGGTTACGACATGATGCTTGAGGGTCGCTTAGGCTTGGTTTCTAACAATCTTGGTGGTGAGGTAGTTAAAGCACCGAAGGGTCATGGCGGCAATAATGGCGTTACCGTAGCAGTGGAGTTTTTACCACTTGAAAACAATCAGCTGAGCGCTAAGTTTTCATTAGTTTTTGAGGGACCCGCAGAGCAAATGATGCGGTCGTGGTGGCGGTACAGTGATGAAAAAAACCAAGATCTCGTCGAAATGATGAAAAGTTTTTATAGTGAGGCTGAAATAGTGTCTACCACGGCGACTGATATCGACGATATGCAGGTACCGTTTTCGATCTCAGGGATGCTTCAATTTAATGGGGTGAGCGATGTTGGTGATCCTGTGCAATATAGTGCGGGGGTTATTCAACTCTTGCGAGTGTTTTCTAGTTTGACGGCCTTAGATGAGGTCGCAAACCGCCGTCAAGACTATCAAGCTCATAACCCCGCGAACTTGCAGCTCAATATCCGGATTAAACCACCCAGAGGTGGAATGCAGCCTTTATTGATTAAGCCCGGATTGGAGGTGAACAACCGTTACTTATCATTAACTCAACGTAGCGAGTTAGTTGGTAGCGATTACGAGATCGATATCAGTTTTCAGATGACGGAAAATGTTGTCAGTCTTGAAGACTATCACCATTTTTATACAGCGATAGAGCGTGCCTCAAAAGAAAATATTTGGGTGGTTAACTTTGTGCCTGAAGGCAATGAACAGTCAGTACAACTGGCAGGAACACGTTCAGAAAAGGGCGTGCCAACTGATCTTAAATCGATACATTCGTTAGTTGATAATGGCGATTTTGATCGGGCTTTTGAGTCGATTTCAGCCTACCTCAAAAGGAATCCAAAGGATGGAGAAGGCTTTTACTTATTGGGTTTGATTCAAGGCTATTTAGATGATTTTGACGGCTCAGATAAATCTTTCGAAAAAGCGCAACAGTTAGGCTACGACATCTAAGTGCAGTATGTAATGACAGGGAATAACATGATGAAATTATTGGGCATGGTCCTACTTGCTGTGTTGACATTATCAGGTTGTCAAACAGTGAATCAAAACGTTAAAGAAGCTGGCAATGAGCAGGAAATAAGTAATCAAGAGGCCACACAGACGGACTCCCAGAGTCCTAAAAAGATAGCTTATCTTGAAGGTTTAGTTGAGGAGTTTCCCGAAGATCCTAGTGTTCATTTGCAGCTTGGTAAAGCGTATTTGCAGGAAGCTAAGGCGAGTCAATCTCATGTGTTTTTGAAAAAAGCGATAGCGTCCTTAGAGCACTATGCGCAAATGGTACCGTCAGACTTATCGGTAAAAGTTGCACTATACGATTTGTATTATCGCCAAGTGGTCAATGGTGATTATTCGTACCAAACAAAACTTAAGCGCATGCACCTTGCTATTCCTTCTCAGTATGGCGAGCAGATAAACCCACCCACTTTAGCCGTTGCTGTCCATCAGCTTAAAACGAAGCAAATTAAGGACTATGAAACTATAACGAACTTGCTCAAAAAGGCTGTCTCAGAAGCACCTTATAATGTTCCTTCTAACACCATGCTAGCCGATTTTTATGGCAGACAAGAACTCTATCGTTTAGCGGTACCTTTGCTAGAAAAAGTCAATAAACACACGCCGGATCACCCCGTTGTGCTTGAGTTTCTTGGGGAAACACTGATGAAGCAGGAAATGATGGGCTCCTGTCCTTATACGGTAAAAAGACCTTTTGCTAAGGCGCAAACGTACTTAAGACAGGCGGTCAAAATTAATCCGCAATCAGCAAAGGCTAGGGAGAGTTTGAGCTCCATCTACGAGCTTTGGGGCCGGGGCAATTTGCAATTAAATGAAGCAAAGAAATTGGTACAGATTGAAGATAACAGCCATTCGCAGCGGCTGCTGGCAAATGCCTATTTAAGCTCCGGTCGAATGGATGAGGCAAAAGATATTTACCAATCATTATTAGACACGGAACTTCGCCCTGAAGCATTAAGTGGCTTGTCGCAACTTCATTTCTACCAGTCTGAATGGACTGATTTTGAGCGTAACGTCAACTCATTAAGAGAAGAAGGTTATGCCCATTTTTATGATTATTTGTTGAAAAGCTTAAGCCAAGAAAAACTGGACGGACATGACCAAGCTGAAAAAGCCTTCGTGGACGAAGTGGGTAGATTAGAGCTTTATTCGTGGCAACAATCCTTATTTGATTATCGTCTAGGCAACATTTCTGCTGATGAACTCTTGAGTAAAGCCGGCGATGTGTGTGATCAAACAGAAGCGGAGTTTTACATTGGTTTTGTTGAGTATCTCAATGGTAATAAACAAGCGGCAAAGGCCAGAATGCAGCGTGTGTTAGATTTAAAAGTGTACGGCTTTATTGAATACCATGCCGCTAAATCGTTTAGCCAATCGTGGTAGGTCGCAGCCAGTAGAGCGTTTTGGATGATACGTGACCGCCTCTAGGCTATCCTCATGTTCGATTTATAGGTCGATTAGACATACAGTTTTACTACGTCTCCGCATGCAGTAAACTGCGTATCTTTTTTAATTGATCTAGGGAGCACCGCCGCATGGGCAGAGCCTATCAAAACCGCAAAGAATCCATGGCAAAAACATCGGATATGAAGGCGAAAGTCTACAGCCGTTATGGACGTGAGATTTATGTGTGTGCAAAGGCAGGCGGCCTCGACCCAACCGGCAACTTAGCGCTCAGAAGTTTGATTGATCGGGCGAAAAAAGATCAGGTGCCGAGCCACGTGATCGAGAAAGCAATTGATAAAGCTAAAGGTGGCGGTGGCGAAGATTTTTCTCCTGCGCGTTATGAAGGCTATGGTCCCGGCGGTAGCATGGCCATTATTGAGTGCCTAACCGATAATCCCAATCGTACCTTTGGTGATGTGCGCCAAGCATTTACCAAAACTAAATGTAAGATCGGCACGCAAGGTAGCGTTGCCCATATGTTCGATCATCTGGCGATTTTCGTTTTCAGCTATGACGATGAAGAGGCGGTGCTTGATGCATTGATGGAAGCTGATGTCGATGTTAGCGATATTGAAAACGAAGACGGTAAGCTTTCGGTTTTTGCCCCCAACACGGATTACTTCAAGGCCAAACAAGCGTTACTAGACCTTTGTGGTGAGATCGACTTTGACGTAGATGAAATCCAGTTTGTGCCACAGGCTTACACCCAAGTCAGCGGTGACGATGTGGCATTGTTTGAGCGTTTTGTGGCTATGCTTGATGAACTTGATGATGTACAACAGGTTTATCACAATGTTGAAAGTTAAGCTTGAAAGCTAAGGTTGAAAGCTAATCTTGAAAGTTAAGACCGAAAGCTAAGGTCGAGAGTTAACCGTATGGCTGCTAAGTCTGAAAGCCTGTTTCATTCGATCCCTTGCGATTTAAGTGATGAGGCTTTTACTACGTTGCTGGCGACTGATAACGTCAGGATTGAGCGGATTGTCTCTAAAGGTCATACCTCGCCAGAAACCGGTTGGTATGACCAAGCTGAAAATGAGTGGGTGTTGGTTGTAAAAGGCGCAGCAACCATCACCTTTGAATACGGTGAGCCCACGCAGTTAACCGCAGGTCATTACCTCAATATCCCTGCGCATCAAAAACATCGAGTCGCCTGGACGGACCCCGAGACAGAAACCGTCTGGCTTGCGATTCACTACCGCTAATATCTTGAACTGTTAATACCATCTACCGTTAATACCTTCTACCTTAATGCTTTTTCACTGTTTATCTAATGCTTCGATTAGTTGATTGGCGAATTTAGCGGCGGCCACTGGTAATGTTCTGCCGCGTAATTGACCAAAATAAAGCACCCCTGGCGGCACATCACGTTCATCTAGTTGTCGAGTGACGAGCCCCATCAGGTCGGCTTTTACAGGTAACCCCACTGCGATTTGGAAAGTGATCACCTGCTCATGCAAAGCGTGATAACGAAGAAATTCAAAACTATCGGATTCGATAGCTGGCTCTAACTTAACTGGGCTGTTACGCATGGCAACTTCTAGCAGGTAGCGAACGCCGATGGGGGCTTGGGGTAGTGCGAGAGGGTATTCTAAGCAATCGGTTAAACGCAGTTTCTCCTTACTGCTCAGGGGGTGATCCTTAGACATAATTGCGTAAATCGGTTGTGGTTCAGTATGAATGACTTGAAAATCTGCCATTTGCAGTGGTTCGAATACTAGGGCTAAGTCAGCCGTCATCTCAACTAACGCTTGCTCTGCTGAGGCGCGGTCTCGCACCAGTGCGTTAAATGTTACTCCAGGATGCTCGTGGCGATATTTGGCAATTTGTTCGGGTAAAAATGAGGGCATCATAGCCTGACTGCAAGCAATCGAAATATGTCCCCTACGGGCGCCTTTTAGATCAGATATTTGGCTTTTAACCCGTGCAAGTTCAGCAAGGTGCATTCGCGCTGTTTGCAGGAATATTTCTCCTGCTGAGGTTAAACGAACACCTCGTGGTAATCGTTCAAACAACTCTACGCCAAGCTCTTCTTCCATTGATAAAATTCGACGGTTCAATGCGGTGGACGTAATAGATAGAACGTCTGCGGCTTTACGAATGGAGCCGTAGCGAACGACTGCTTCAACATATTGTAAGGGGAGGGTGTATCGCATAATAGTGTTGCCTGACGAAAGGTTTACTGATGCGTTTTTTGCATCGGTATAATGTAAAAATAACAGCATATTGATTCAGTTGTAAGTGTTTTAATCACTCAAACAGTTTGCTTTGAGGATGAAACATGGCGTTAGAAAGTTTGCCATTTACAGTTGATCGTATACATCAGGCATATACAGAAGGGGTTAAGCCTGAAGACGTGGTCAGCGAGTGTTTACGCCGCATCTCCATGGTGAATGATCCTGGCATCTTTCTACATTTGCTGAGTGAAGAGTCTCTTTTAGCGCAGGTGAGTCAGCTTGGAGATTTGGATCTCGACGCTAAGCCGCTATGGGGAATTCCTTGTGCCATAAAAGATAATATTGATTTAGCGGGGGAGCCAACGACCGCTGCCTGTCCTGCGTTTAGTCATGTTGCGAAGACTGATGCCACCGTGGTGCGTCTTCTGAAAGAAGCTGGCGCCATTATTGTGGGCAAAACCAATCTAGACCAATTTGCGACGGGTTTAGTCGGCGTGAGAACACCGTACCCCGTCCCTAAAAATGCTATTGACCCAGAAATTGTTCCCGGGGGGTCTAGCTCGGGATCAGCAGTTGCTGTGGCCCATGGTCTGGTTAGCTTCTCCTTAGGAACAGACACCGCAGGTTCTGGGCGAGTACCAGCAGGGCTGAACGGTATTGTTGGATTGAAGCCTACATTAGGTATGTTGTCCTGTGCTGGCGTTGTGCCTGCGTGCCGAACCTTAGATACCGTGTCTGTTTTTGGTTTGTGTGTTGACGATGCTTATCGCGTGCTGCAGGTCATGAACCAGTTTGATCCAGCAGATAGCTATTCTCGTGCCATCAGTGCCAAGCCACTTGCTGAACTACCGTCCAAATTAGTGGTTGGCGTTCCCAGTCAAGACAGTATCCGGTTCTTCGGCGATGAGACGCAACAAGCAAGCTTCAATCGCACGTTGGCTACCTTAACGGAAACCTTCGGTGCTGAAATTAAGGAAATCGATTTCAGCTTGTTCTATGAAGTGGCCAATTTACTGTATGAAGGCAGTTGGGTGGCTGAGCGTTACTCGGCGATTGAGAGCACCATTGAGAAAGACCCAGAGGCTTTATTTCCAGCAACCTGGAGCGTGATTAGTAAAGCTAACAACAAAAGTGCTGTTGATGCATTTAATGATCTGTATAAATTGCAGGATTTAAAGCGCCTTGCTGCGCCGTTAATTGAATCAGTTGATTTATTTTGTGTACCGACTTTCCCCACTTTTTACCGCGTTGACGACTTGGCTGAAGATCCGATTCAACCGAACTCTAATTTAGGCACCTATACCAATTTCGTTAACTTATTAGACCTTTGTGGTATCAGTGTTCCTACGGCGCCGAGAAGTGATGGTCGGCCTGGTAGCGTGACTTTACTGGCGCAAGCGGGTGAGGATGATCGTGTAGCATCACTTGCTGGAAAAATGCAGCAGTGCTTTCAAACTCCGATGGGGGCGACCAATTGGCCTCTGCCTCCAATGCATGAATTGGTTAAGCCCGAAACAGATTTTCTTGATCTGGCCGTTGTTGGTGCGCATATGTCCGATTTGCCACTGAACCATCAACTTACTTCATTGGGTGCACTGTTTAAGTGCAAATCTCGAACCGCACCGCACTATCGGTTATTTAAATTAGCAGGTGGCCCGCCTTTGCGACCAGGCTTGGTGCGCTCTGCTGAGGGTGAATCCATCGATTTAGAGATTTGGGCGCTGCCATTAAGCGCTGTTGGTGCCTTTCTTGCACAAGTCCCTTCACCCTTAGCTATCGGCACTATTGAGTTAGCAAGCGGCCAACAAGTGAAGGGCTTCATTTGTGAAGATTCGGCCACAACTACAGC
>JBLXCH010000042.1:0-25770 GCA_048265065.1 Motiliproteus sp.
GGTAAATCAAGTGGTGCCGATGTGCCGACGTTGTATTTCGACACGCGAAGCGCAACGAGCTTTTCACGCAGGTGACTCGCACGCCCCAGCAGTTCGGGCGTAAAGTCCGTTTCCTGCAGCAGAACCTCAAGGTCGCTTGGTGCGGTCGCGTCGTAATAGATCCCCCGCGAATCAAGCACCAGCGACAATGGCCGTACCAGATCGGCGCCCAACCCCACCGAACGCACAAACCCGTCCTCCATGCGCCACAGCGCGACTCCAGCACCAGAACAGGCAGAGACAAACTCAGGTGCGAGCGCGCTGGCCCAGCTGACGACAGCCGTCTGCGAGCCAATACTCTGAAGCAGTTCGGTATGACGACGACCAAAGCACAACGTCGCCGCCGATCCGAGAAATGCAGGTACAAATGACCGCTTCCAGCGCGAAAAGCCGGCCCCCAGCCAGTCGCCACGCAGGCGCTCCCGCACGCGTTTCTGGTCGGCGATCAGCGCGATGGTATCTTCCAGTTCGCAGCGCTCCCCGGTATAGGGATTGATGTATCGGCAATAACGCAGATAGGCAGCAGCAAAGACCTGCTCAAGCGAACGCTGAACACCTCGTCGCTCACACGTCTGTCGATCCCGGGTAAGACCCCAACCGGCATAGAACGGCATACCGAAACAATGTACCTCCTTGCCAGCCATCAGCGCATCGAAGCCAAGCTGGCTCGTGACAACGTAGACCTTGTCAACGGCATCCAGCAATGCCCAAGGCGACAGATCTTCCCCTATCAGCCTGCAGTTGTGCGCCTGGGCCAGTTCCAGCAGATACCCCTTCTTCTTGCCGCAGATCACATCGGGGTGAACCTTGACCAGCACCTCCGCACCCGGATTCTGGGCTATCGCAGCTTCAAGCATTTGCGTGAAGGTACTTTCTTCTGCCAGTCCGTAACCAATCGATGGATCGCCGAATGTCTGGTCAACGACCAGTACCCGTGGCACCCATTCGTTGGCGCCGCGCACCCTAGGGCACTCCCTCGCAGCGAACAACTCTGACTCCAGCGGTACATCCGGCGCATGGTTGTATTTGGAAAGGCGATAGCGACGCAGCAGCGCCATACATGCCTGGGCCCGCGCAAGCTCTGCGGCCGAGAAATTCGCCGCGACGATTAGTTGCTCAAGATCACTCGGGCGGGTCGCATCGTAGTAAATACCAGTCGAGTCAACAATCAGGCTATGCAGCGGTGCGCCAGCAACGCCGAGGCCCAAGGAGCGCAGAAAGCCATCCTCAAGCGACAGATAGGGCAGGCCCTCTTTAGCGGCATAGCGGCGCGCCCTGTCCGCGGTAGGCTTCAGCCCCCAGCCCACGACCTGGCTGATTGCCGTGCGCGGGGTATTCCAGCCAATACGCCGGCTGGGCGACTCTAACAACTGATCCAAAAAGGGTATACGTGCAATTCCCGGTGAGAAATAACCGATCATAACGAGTTACGCGCACCTTGCAGCAGACGGGCCCGATAGACCTCGTCCCCCGCCAGCTGCAGAATGGCCTCAACCCAGGCATCCTTATCCATCGGTACCAACAGCCCATTGTCACCATGTCGAACGATACGTTCGTATATGGCGCCAGGGGCATAGATACCCACGGCACCGGTCTGCGTTATATCAAAAAACTTGGTATGCGAGCGCGCACGATTGAATGGTGAATCGAGCAGAGGAGCAAGACCAATAGTGCGCCCGGGCCGCCGCAGCAGTGCCTGATACGCAGGCCAGTTCATCGAATGCAGCACATGGACCCGCGGCACATTTGCAAACAGTTTACGCACCTTTTGATTACCAATAATTTCGAACGTAAGTTCGGGCGCACGCTCCAGCACCTCTGCAACAACAGGGTACAGCCACTCAATCTCGTCATAATGTGAAGCAGACCCATGGTAAAACAGCGTATTGACGGGCTCCGCCTGTGTACCCGTCGCCTTTGGTTCCAGTAAAACGGGCTTCCAACTGGCGTATTTTTCAGCCAGATAAGGGGTAGACACCCAAAGTTGCGCACCAGTTTTTTTCAGCCACCCCTGATGACGCCAGGCCAGATTGAATAGCTTCCATCGGTAGCGCAGCGGCATACCTTTTGCCGCCTTTAAATCAAACAGATCATCATCAATAAAAATGGCAACTTCACCCACACGAGCGTGGTTTTTTTCTAACCACTGCCTCCACTGTAGCGTGATATATCGGACAAAAATGACAAGCCCAATGCCATCCGCATTACCTGGTGGTACGTCACACAACTGGTATCGCTCATAGCTATCACAAGCCTGATTCAGTTGCGGCAGTACAAAAAAATCTGTCGAAGGATTTGAATGTTGCTCGACTAACAGCGCTCTGGTCATGGATAACGAGTCGATAGCTGGCCCATGCAATCACCACTTACTCTAAGAGAAAAATCTTCATGCACGAGCGTCAAATTCGGATTATAAGCGGGGTCGCGGTCGAGCAGGTGACCCCAGGTACGGTGCATATAAGCGGCCTCATTCTGTGCACGCGCACGCTTGCCTGGGCTCCGGTCTGTCCCACGAGATACCGACTCATGGTGAATTAACTCGGCAAAGGGAGTCCACAGGTTTCGGTACCCCAGCGCTTGGATCTTTAAGCACAGATCCACATCGTTGTAGTTCACAGCTAATTGTTGTTCGTTCATACCTCCGACACACTCAAACAACTCTTTGCGTACAACTAGGCAGGCAGCAGTGACAGCCGATATATTTTGTACCCGTAACAAACGCTGTTGATAACCGGCACTGTTACCAGCAGCAAAACGATCAACATGCCCGGCAACGCCACCAACCCCCAAGACAACGCCCGAGTGTTGAATACGACCATTCGGATAATAGAGTTTAGCACCGACACAACCAATATCGGGGCGACAGGCCTGGCTTACCATTTCAGTCAGCCAGTCGGAATTTAATGGTTCGATATCATTATTCACCAACGCCAAAATGCTACCATTCGCGTGCCGTGCGCCAAAATTGTTTATCGCTGCGAAATTAAATGGATTGTCCCAGCGCAGTACTCTGACCCGGCTATCACGCAAACATACCTCTTTTAGATAAGCAAGCGTCTGAGGACAGTTGCTCTGATTATCCAGGATTATTACTTCAAAGCTGGGATAGTCCGTACGTTGCAATACTGACTCGATGCAGGGCTGAAGAATCTCAACATGATCGCGGGTGGGGACCAGCAAAGAGGCCATGGGCTCTGGCGCTCGAACTTCCCATCTTACGCGTACGGAACGACCGGAGACTGGGGTCGCCTCAGCGCTGTATTGCCTGGTTTCCAGCCAGGAATTAACCACCTTAGCTTTGAAAACGGCAGAATGCTGATCAGCAGATTCAGCGACATGCAGAAGAACAACAGGAAGATTCCGACTCGAAGCTGACAGATCAACATGGGCACTTAGCTTCAACATTAACCCGTAAAGTAAAGCATCTAGCGGCAGTTCTCCCTCCATACCAAGCGCAAAACCGCCCGCCTGCTTGAGCAAGCCGACCTTGATCAGTACCGCACGCCCGGTACCAGTGCCCGATAAAAAAGCATCCAGTTTCCAGGCAGTCTTGAAGTAGGGTTTGATACGACGACCGTCAACAGCCAGACGATCTTCGTCCGCAACGATTACCGAGCAGTTCGGAGCTTGTTTCACCGTCCGAGATAGCCACTCAACACACTCAGGCGCTATCTGATCACCCGGCAACAGTGGGAGCACCCAAGCGTCAGAGACTTGTCCAATCATCAGCTCCAAGCCGGAGTCAAGAATCTCGTCCAGCCCCCCCTCAGCGACGATCAGCAGATCGGTATGTTTCGATGGCAGTCCGGACGAGACCAACAGGGAACGTACTTCCTGTACATCCTCGCAGACCTCCCCCTGCTGGCAGGCAACCAGTACTATACAACGCCAATCATCAGACGATAGCCCACTCAGACTGTTTAGTGTTTGCTTCAATCCATTAAAGCCACTTCCCGAAGCCAAAGGCAGCAAAAAACAAACCTTTGCCGACAAGGCTCTATCCTCGACTCTTAGCTGGTCCACTCGCCTGCTCTTCTGCAAAGCCGGCTCCTGTTCCTCTATCCAACGACTATAGTCCTCGACCTGTCCGTAATGACTCCAGGTCATTTCATATAGCTGCAGTGCCACAACACGGGGCGGGCACCTCCGTGCGGCGGCGCGCCGCGCGACCTTAACCCAAAAAAACGGGAATGAAACCTCGCGCCACTCAGGCAACAGATTACGCACTCGAAGCCAGAGACGATACCAGCCATCAGCCACAGAGATATGTTGCAGGCTGCAGTACAACTGGTTATCTGGCAGCGAACCTTTATCCTTCGCGGCTTTCACACTCAAGCGATAACCCCTGTGTGCCCGAAGATAAACGACTCGATGCGCTTCGCGCCCCGGCTTGATCAACAGACTGAAACTGGCAATGCCCGTGCTGTCCTGTTGCGACATCACAATTGATTCCACGGCCTCAAGTGCCATGCTGCATTTTAGAAGATACCAGCCTGTTTTCGATACCGTTGTAATATCGCTCACAGTATAGCCCGGCGCAGCCATTGTCTTATGCGCTGGCTGATGCGCGCACTTTGAACACGGTACTCGCCAAGCTTACGGTTTATAAAGGGATCCTGTGGCCTGATTTGCGAGGCAAGTTCCATCAGTCTGGTGGCCAAAGGCAGGTCGTTCGCCTCGACTTGAAGTGCCATATCACGGAGATAATTGGCACAAGGGTCCAGTATCAGCACGCTCTCGCACTCCGTTGCAGTCAGATACTGAATGATCTTTCCAACCAGAATCTGCTGCTCGGTATTCAACAGCTTGATGGTCGGCGGCCGGCACTCTGCTGCCTTTACGGGTGCAAACAGAAACTCGCGTTCAGGAAACCATTGCTTACACACCGTCGCATTGCTTTGATCAAAGGCAGCTTGTATCTCAGTTGCCAGTTCAACATCCAGCCGCTCACCTGACCCCGCAAATTGCTGGCGCAACTCCAGTGCAAACTCCTCGATATCGCCGTTGGGCTCCAAACGTCTAGCGCATTTAACCGACGCATTCAAGCCCCTGAGCAATACCTGCCCAAACGGTGTCAGTGATTCATTGTATCGCTTGTATTCTGCTACAGCGGACAGCATACAAGCAGACAGATCCGTTGCGTGCAGAAAATCCGCGGTTATATCGCCGTTGAGCAACTCCGCAGGGCTGAACAGGCGCGGCGTGATATTGTGCTCACCAAAGGTTTCTGACCATAGCGACAGCAAAGCCTGGTAATTGAAGTAATGGTTTCCCGGCCTGCACCCATGGCGCACTGCTTGTTCAAGGGTTCGAACGCCACCATTTTTCAGCTCTGTAGAGTAGTAGGATGCAGCCATATCGACTTGCCGGCGTAAATAGACAATGACCTGTATCTCGCGACTATAGGGCGCCAGCAAAGACTTTAACCACCGGAGGTGTTCTGGCTGGCACAAGCGAGAATGGAAGTGTTCGCTTGATATTATGACGGTATGAACCGAACCAGGCAGTGACTCAAGCGATGCGGAGAAATATCGTTCCACTTCCTTGCGAAACGCCTGACGCTCGTCAGGCGTATTAATACGCTTTCTCAGCAGATAGTCGTCTGCAACCTTATCCCCCACCGCAGCTGCGGCTAGGGTGCGGGATTCTACACGTTCAGGAGACGTGAAGTAGTTAAGGCCCAGCTCCTGTAACGACCGTTGATTATGATACAACTGGTGCTGGAGCGTCGTTGTCCCGGTCTTCTCGGTACCAATATGCAGTATAAATCGAAATTGACGTTTCATAGTTTCGACAACGCACCCATACAGTCTGCAAGCAGCTGCTCTGCAGCACCGGCCGTTGAGGCCTCGCAGTAACATCGCAGCTCCGGCGCATTACCCGACGGACGCAGATGCACGACGCAACCGTCCGCCAATGTAGCACGCAGCCCATCGGTCGTATCGAGCCGTTCGACCGGACTGTTCAATCTCAATGCCGCTTGCATCTCGGTTGGCGCCAACTGCCAGTCCGCGATTAACGCATGACTACGATCGGTCGCGAAGTTCTTGACACGATCACTGGCGGTATGGCGAGCGGGCAGCCCCTCGAGTAGCTTCGACAGGGATTGTTGGCGGCTCGCAACTTCGGCCAGCACCACAAGAGCAGGTAACAACGCATCACGGGTTGGCAGGGCAGCCATGACAGTGCCTTCCCGCTCAATGGCGCTGCCCAGCAGAAAACCGCCGTTGGCTTCAAACCCCGCGACATGGTCAAAGCGCTGCGCCAGCTGCGCCATACCGTCGATCACATAGGGCGAACCGATCCGGGTACGTAAAACCTCATTGAAATAACCGCACGCATCGATGGCAGTGCTACAACTAACGGGCACAGCAAGCGCCTCAATACCCAGGAAACGCGCGCAAAGCAGGCCCAATATATCACCACGCAACCACTCACCCCGCTCATCGGCCAGCAGCGGACGATCGCCATCACCATCCGTCGATAGGATCGCATCAAGTTTGTGCTCTTGCGACCAGGCCCGGCCACGCTCCCGATCCTCCTGCGATACGGCCTCAGTGTCGATGGGTACAAAAGCCTCGGAGCGGCCCAACGAAACGACTTCAGCGCCAAGGTTTTCAAGTACTTCGGTACAAATGTCACGGCCCGCAGCGGAGTGCTCATAGAGCCCTATACGCATGCCTTGGAGCATATGCGATGGAAATAGATCAAGATACCGCTTCACATAACCTTCTTTCGCTTTGCTGGAAGCAAGAGGTAGGCCCCACACCGGTACCGGAAGTTCCAGATCTGCGTGCAAAATGGCCTGCTCATCAACCTTGTCGATCTCGCCATCCGGACGATAAAACTTGAGCCCGTTGCGGTCAAAGGGGATGTGACTGCCAGTTATCATGACCGCCGGAACGCCCTCTGACATGGCGTGCAGAGCCAAGGCGGGGGTGGGTAGAATGCCATAATCGACCACCTGGATACCCATAGCCCGAGCCGCTGCGCCACAGGCAGCCGCTATATCAGGGCTACTGGGGCGGCGGTCCATGCCAATGGCAACCTGAGAGACCTCACCTTGTTCGCACATCACGGTCAGAAAAGCTACCGTAAAGGCTGCACATACCTCGTCAGTGAATTGCTCCTCCAGGCCACGGGCGCCGCTGGTACCGAAAGCGATGCCACTTTGGCCGATTACTTCTTTACAGGATGCTTGAGTGTCCTCGAGATTATTTCTTGTCAGCATAAAATTGGGCCAATTATCCGCGAAGTGCTGCTTCCAGCATATTTTCCAGAGTGGTATCTAGGTCGTATTGAGGCTCCCAACCTGTCAGTTGCTTTAGCCGCTGATTAGAACCACAAAGGCGTGGTATTTCGTTGTCTCTGACAAAGGCAGGATTAACCTGAACCGCTATCTCATACCCAGCTAAAACGCTGACCTTTTCAATAATGGTGCGCAGCGCGGTATCGGTACCCGAGCTGATATTGACCACGGTACCTGTCACCTCGCTATTGAGCAGTGCCATATATGCGTTCACCACATCCCTTACATCCGAGAAATCACGGCTGACATCAATGTTCCCCAGTTCAATCGTGGAAGACCTGCTTGCAAAGTGATCGACAATCTTAGGTACGAGAAAACGGGTATGTTGGTGAGGGCCTGTGTAGTTGAAAGGACGAGTAATAACTATAGGCAGGCGTTCAAACCAGTTAGCCACCATGTGTTCCATCGCCAGTTTGCTACAAGCGTAATGATTCACTGGCGCTGGGCATACTCCTTCGTCGATCTCGCCAATATCCGGAGTACCGTATACGTTGGCACTACTCGCCACTAGTATTCGATCAGGGGGCGTTTCAAGTTCGGCTAAGGTCTGCAGCAGGTTGAGCGTGCCAAACACATTCACATCATAGAAAGCCCTCTGATTTTCATGACCTACAAAAGATAATGCCGCTAGGTGGATCACCCAGTTCGGTTTAACACGCTCAACGCAGGCTTTAACTGCTGATGCATCGGTTAGATCACACGCCAGAGATTGATCAGCGGTGGTGGGATGGTTACCCAACCCCACCACCTGAAACCCCTGACTTTTGAGCGCCTCGACCATGTACTGGCCGGTAAATCCAGATGCACCTGTCACTAACGCGATGGGCATTTGTTTGGCTCCTTTGGATAGGGGTGATTAGTTAAAATGAAAAGCCCTTGTCATTGCGACGCAAGTCAGATTCGACCATCATTCGGCACAACTCTTCAAGGCTTGTTTTTGGCTCCCAACCCAGCTCGTCTTTCGCTTTCCGAGGATTGCCAATCAGTAGCTCCACCTCAGCAGGGCGGTAAAACTTGGGATTAACACGAACCAAAACCTTGCCCGTGGAAACATCAATGCCCTGCTCATTCTCACCTTCGCCTTCCCAGCGCAGTTCAATTTCAACTGCCTTGAACGCTAGTGACACAAAGTCACGCACCGTTTCGGTACGGTTCGTGGCCAGCACATAGGTATCCGGCTTATCTGCCTGCAGCATACGCCACATACCTTCTACATACTCTTTGGCATAACCCCAGTCGCGCTTGGCATCCATGTTACCCAGCTCAAGCACATCCAACTTGCCCAGCTTGATCTTAGCCACTGAGTCTGTGATTTTCCGCGTTACAAACTCTCGGCCACGTAACGGCGACTCGTGGTTAAACAGAATGCCACTGCAGCCGAAAATGCCGTAAGACTCTCGGTAGTTGATGGTCATCCAGTGCGCGTAAAGCTTGGCAACTCCATAAGGACTTCTTGGATAGAAAGGCGTGCTCTCAATCTGGGGAATCGCCTGCACCTTGCCAAACATCTCGGACGTCGAGGCCTGGTAAAAACGTATCTTGGGATTGACGATACGAATGGCTTCCAATAGGTTAACCGCGCCAGCGCCGGTAATATCCAGTGTAGTGAGCGGTTGCTCGAAAGATACACCTACAAAGCTCTGTGCAGCCAAGTTATACACTTCGGTGGCTTCGGTAGTTTGTAGTAGACGTATACTCGAAGATAAATCTGTCAGATCGTATTCAACTAGATTTAAGTTAGGGTGAATATGGATACCAAGTTCTTCGATTCGCCAAAAATTAACCGAACTCGTACGACGGTATGTACCAAATACCGTGTAGCCTTTTTGAATCAATAGTTCGGCCAAATAAGCGCCGTCTTGTCCGGTAATACCTGTTATGATTGCTTTTTTCACTTATATTCTCCAGTAAAAATTCCTGAAAACCAAGTTGGCTTTGTTCAATTTGATCCAAAAATATCGAGCGTATAGACCTTGTCGCCTACATCAGTTAATTATTACGCCATCCGGTTGGTGAAAATCACATCCGCATAGAATTTAAAGCTCTCCAAGTTACGTATTACCTTAAAAAAAATGAAGGTTGCTTCTTTCATTACTGGTTCATAGACAATGACTTCAACTTCTTTAGCCTTGATACGCTTCATCTCACCTGTATAGCTGAAACAAGAAAGTTATCTGCACCATCCTTCATAACAAGCCGATAAATGCTTACAACTTCAAGGCCACGTCGGAGCACCAAATCGATGCTAAAGTCCTTTCGGGTACAATTAGCGTCGACGACAATCGCAAATTAGATTGTTAGGTACGTCCTGATCATTTTCACGTTATTGTTTTGTCTCTATGGACAGACCGCAGCCTCCATAACCGAAGTTGGGATTATTGTAGTTGTTTCCAATACGTCGAACCATCCCTACACTTTCGATAATTTTACGAGTATTTACGCGATGGATTCGGCGAAAGTATCCAACTCATTTAAGTACATATATTTCCGAGCAAGAAAGGCAGAAATATCTTTATCTTCAATAGGTGATACGCCAAAACTTAATAAAGCAACCATTTTCTCAACGACATCCACTGCCCTTACCGGCTGATGTTGGACCAAAAAGCGTGTGTTGAAAACCCCAAAATAGCGAGTACCGGTTATCGAACTTTTAAAATTTATACCGCTCCCATAATCGCCGATTAATTAATACTTATAAAATTTTCTATACCAATTGACAAGATTGTTGACACCTTCAATGACGTCTACTTTTGGTAGATAACCTGTAGCTTCAAAAAATGCATTAGTATCCGCCCATGTCTGAGGTACATCGCCTGGCTGCATGGGTTGAAAGTCACACTTGGCTTTAAAACCAGTAGCTTGTTCAATAGCATGAATAAAGTCCATTAGCGCTACTGGAGTACCATGACCAATATTATAAAGCGCCCACGGAGCTGTACTTGTATCTGGAAATTTGGAATGTTCACCTTCTTTTGGGATTATATTCAAAATATTCGCAATACCTTCTACAATATCGTCGATATACGTAAAATCCCGAAACATCTCACCATTGTTAAACACTTGAATAGGACGGCCTTCTAAGATGGAACGAGTAAACTTAATAGGCGCCATGTCTGGACGTCCCCATGGTCCATATACGGTAAAAAATCGTAATCCGGTAGCAGGCAAACGATACAAATGCGAATAACTGTGGCTCATCAGTTCATTAGCTTTTTTTGTAGCAGCATAAAGACTCACTGGATGATCGACAGCATCAGTAGTTTTGAAAGGAACTTTTTCATTCATACCGTACACTGAGCTGGATGAAGCGAATACTAGATGTTCAATGGCATGACGTCGGCAACCTTCTAACACGTTAAGATGTCCAACTAGATTGCTATCAGCATAAGCATGGGGGTTTTCTATCGAGTAACGCACCCCTGCCTGTGCTGCAAGATGGATAACACGATTAAAACCATGTTTGATGAATAGCGACTCCATGCCATGCCGGTCGGAAATATCCAGCCGTTCGAAGTTCACATCCGAATATTTTTCAAGATCTTCTAATCGTGCATACTTAAGTGCCACATCATAGTAATCATTTAAGTTATCAATACCTATTATTTCGTACCCATGCCCACTTAAGCGAGAAGCTACCGCATGCCCTATAAAACCAGCGACACCAGTTATCAAAATTTTCAAAGCGACACCTATTCCAAAAAATTAATTACTAATTCATTCTACGCTACGGATAAAATCTTGAATACTAGCCGATTCATCATACAGACATAAAAGTTTTTTATAATCATCTTCATTTGGCTTTCGATTAAGCCTTACTATTGATGTTATCTCAATCAATCTTTGCTTATTTTTTTCTTGTAACTCTTCAAAAGACCCTGAAAAAAGATCTTCTAAAGCAGATACATTAATGACTTTTTCAGACTCTTTTTCTTTGTCACTCAGCCTATTCTCACACATATAACTAAGAGAGTTTTCGTCAACTACAATTGATCTAACCATCACACCGAGACTTCTATCGTCAGGAGAGCCTTTTAATTCTTTTGGATTAAGAAGCCTATCTACCTCGATATCAATGATTAATTCTGACCCTTTTAGATCTTCACTATTCGATATAAAATCACTCAACGCAAAGTCAAGCGTTAATACCCTGTTCTTAATATCACTCGTATTTAAACAAAGAGCCATATTGCCATTCAAATAAACACTAACTCTTTGATTATTAATCTTACTTCCTATAGAAAGAAATGAAACGTTAATCTTCAATTTAGCCTTATCAATTCTTCCAAGATAATAAAATGAAATAGTTGAATTTAGTTGAGTTGACCAAACACCACTAGACTCAATATGAGACCAGCCTCTATTTAAAGACTTTTGCGCAGAAAGATTTCCTAAAGATCGTTCAAAAGTTAAACTCTTGCTTGGCAACAAAACAGGGGGAGAAAAACCATCAAATGGAAGTTTATCAAGATGACAGACAATATCTTTAATTGACCGTTCCCATTCATAGATTTTGAATCTTTTTCTTATTAAATCTTCTCTTGTACGTAATAGATCACGATTTTCAAGATAAATTCGAGCGCAATCAAGCCACGCCTTGAAATCATATGGATCTAACAACTCAGTCAAGTAAGGGGAAATTTCAGCTGTTGAACTAGTATTACTTGTAAGACATAGCTTATTATAGGCGAGACTTTCTGAAACAGGCAGTCCCCATCCTTCATACAAAGATGGAAAAACTGTAAACAAACAATTTTTATATAACCAATCCAAACCTGAATCATCTACATCAGATAAATGGTGTATATAACCGGCCAACTCATCATTCCTACTTAATATATCTACTACAGGATCATTCGGCCACATTACTCTACCAACAAATATTAATATTGGCGTTCTATCACCTCTTTCTTTTATAAGTCTTTCCCAAACATTTAAGAGTAAAGAGTGATTTTTTCTCTTATCAAACGAGCTTACAAATATTACAAACTCTTTTTCTGAATACTTATCGACCAAATCAGAAACATATTCACCTGCTCTATCGGTTGCTGAAGTCCAGTCTCCTAATTTAGCGGGCAATATTTTTTTCTCATCAAAATCATTATCTTTTATAAAATCAACTAAGTCATCAGATGTTGACTTAGAATATGTAATAAAATGATCCACATGGGAAAATATATTTAGAGCATTTTTTTCAAACTTATCTGCAACTTCTTTTGGGTATAAATGAGATAATTTATAACGAACCAAGTCATGAACCATTAAGATAAACTTAGATTTTGTTGCATACTTGATTCGCTTCAAGCCTTGACAGTAACCATCATGCCCGGTCCACGCCCCGCCAAAACTTAATAGAAAATTATCATTATTATTTCCAACAAATCCAGTTTCACATAGGTTATTTTTATTTTTTATATTTAAAGACTCGATATTTTCTATAATATCATTATTTTCAACTTCATCTGGCTCAAGCATAATAAAACTATTATCTGTTCGCCTCCAGCAAATAAAATTAGCACGATCAGAAAATGACCTTTTAAATACTTGATATGATTTTTCAACAACTCTCGGAATACCAGATGGTTTTCCCTTAGCATAAACATAATCAGTTATATCAAAGTATATTTTTCTTTCATTACTCTTCTCGTTTAACGTAAAAACATTTACTTTCTCGTCTCTAACGTTCAGAGCTCTGTATATGCTCGCAGTTTCTTTTGCATGCTTAGTCCAATTAAAATTTATATCTATATATTCCTTTTGAGCACTGCTACGACCTCTACCAATAGACTTCTCCAACTTTTCACATAATCCATTTAAATCACTAGGTCGTACATAGTCAGCAAATTTTCCGAAATATTCTTCTTCGGATGAGCGGTCACTCAGGACTAAAGGGACACCAGTAGACGCAGCTTCCAACGCAGCCAGCGGTGCTCCTTCCGACCAACTAGGCAAAGTAAATACTGATGCTCCACTAAATGCCGAACCAAGCAAGGGATCTTGAGGGTCTATTCTGGGAATAAATACGCCATAATCTCCAGCGTATTTTTTTACCAATCTCGCATAGTTTGGATTACCTTCATGTCCAATAAAGACAACTTTCTTACCTAATCTTTTGGCTGCTTCAGCTACCATTAACTGATTTTTTCGCGGTTCAATACGTCCCACACAAAGAATATATTCATCAATATTATATTTTGACTTAAACAAATCAGCATCAGCTCTATCAAACCGATTAGAATCAACTGGATTTTCAACTACGCTATAATTTTTTGGCAAAGCCCCAATGTGCTTCAAGCACTTAACTTCATATTTACTTAAGCAGACTACATGGTCAGCAAGATTCGTACAAGCTGCAACCTGACTGTGGTAACCAGGAAATATCTCTCGTATTGGAAGATTAGGCTCATAGCGTATTCTTTCATCAGCATATTTTAGATTTTTATCCAAATCACTGTAATTTTGAAAAAAACCAGGAAGCTCTTGAGAGAAAAAAGCATGATTGGAAAGATTGAGAAAGATAGGTGAAAAAACAACTTTTTTTCCTGATGCCTTAGATGAATACATTTTTTCAACACAGCTATCAGGATGCCAAATATTAAATATATGAGCTATTTTAGAGTCACTGAAAGATATTTTATTATTCTTAACATATTCTCCTTTAATACCCTGATTAAAAAGGGCCTTAGCTGTAGCCGGAACACGGACTGACGGACCGCCTAAACTTTTCTTTTCGCTTCCGTGGGTAATTAAAAGAACTTTTCCTTTTGTTTTTGAAATATCATTTGAAGACTTATATTCACTTAACAATTTATCAAATAGAATTATATGTTTTTCTGCCCAATTATCCCATGAGTAATCTAAAGCACTCTTCCTTAGCTCACGCCGTTCATGTACCAGTTTTTCCAAAACCACTCTAAGAGAATCAGGATTACCATTCTCAAACTCAATATGAGGAAAGTTTCTAACCCAACCCACATCTGATGAAATTATTGGTATTCCGCAAGCAAGCCCTTCTACTACAGACATAGGGCCTCCTTCGTAAAGAGCGGGAACTAACACATAGTCAAGATCATTATAAAATTCCGGCATCTTTTCATCAGGAACATTATATGCTTCACCTGGCCATCCAGAGCCTGTAAAGCGCCACTCTATTCCAGGTATATCCATAACGCGTGAAATAATAGACTCACCTTTTCTCCCCGTATGGTACGTTCGCCCTACTATTCCAATCTTAATATTTGGCTTAAACTTCATTAGGTCAACCCCCGGGGGTATAACCACTACATTCTCGACTCCTTCGTTTTTAAGTTCTTTTTTGTACATACTAGACATACAAATACACTGATCGACTTCTTTAGCATTACGAATGAAACGATTTCTAGCACTTTCATCTTTTTCAGAATGTGTAAAAAATCCAACCTCTATAGGTACTACTCGCTTTTTTCTCGCAGAATAATTTACATAATATTGAAGCGTGGCATTTGGATCATCTTCAAGTCCATAAGTAATTTTGCTATCAAGCTTAATTATCTCGCTCGCACACTTCTCTAATATCCAGCCACTGTCTGCAATCTTAATATGTATCTTACTCATAAGGCATATCTCTAAAAACTAAAATTAAATATTTAAAAACTTGATAACAGAATTAAATCCAAGGCACTCTGCCTAATAAACCTATCAATGCCAGCTCATATAATGCAATTATTCGATAATTCCCATCGATTTTTCAAGACTGGCAAATGATATGCCATACTCAATATCCCATATTTCCGCTAAATGTAAGTCACTATTATGTTTAGCAGCAATTACGGCATAATCCGGACTTATACCTTTTAGAAAATATATAAATTCAAACTTAGCTTTATATTTCAATTCCGTACTTTCTTGTAACCTTAGAACCTTTACCTTTTTATATCCATAATACTCACAAACAAAAGCAAGCAAAGGTGGGGGCAAAGGATTACGGTGGGTCGGATCCATATAAAAATTACAGGTGCCCACTGTATAATTTTCAGGATTTGGTGTTTCCATAATCAGGATCCCTTCGGGGACCAGTATCCGTTTGGCCTGCTCAACTATCGTACGTAACGTCTCGAAAGCAATATGCTCCACCACATGAATCAAGCTGATGCAGATACGACTAGCATCCGGTAGCTTTTCCAAATACTCTGCTACATCACCTTCCATCACGTTTAGCCCCCGTTCTCGACAGGCACTTAACATGCCTAAGTCACGGTCTACACCCTCAGCATCGATGCCGTGCTCCTGCAGAAGTTCAAGCCACTCACCGCGGCCACAACCTAGATCAAGCGCCGGTAATTCCGGGTATTTATCAGAAATTGGCGCTACAAAGGATAAATAAACAGCCACTCGTTTTTTGATTTTTTCACGTGTACCACGAAACTTATCCTCAAATGCACGATAAAAATTATCATAATGGGCCTTTTCCTTTTCTGCCGTATACGTACCCCGCAGATTCTTAGTAGCAAGCTCTCTCTGAACTCTGAATTTTGCCAACCGCCTTCTAAGTAAATTGCATTCCTTTTCCAGTTTTACTACTTTGGCCTGCTCAGCCATCAGAGCATCAATATTCAAATCGTACTGAAGCAGCACATTTTCATTTTGCTCCAGCAACTGCGCTTTTTCCGCTTCCAGCTCCTCCCGCTGCCTATTTAGCTCAGCAAGCACGTGCTGCTGTATCTGTTGATGTTGCGTCACAGCCGCCAGTTTCTTCGTCAACTGTAAGTTATCTTCAGCCAGGGGATGCAAAGTAAACACTTGCGCGTGAGGTGACAGGCTATCCGCTAGCGATCTGAGCAACACATTATCCTCCACCACACTAACTGGCGGTTTCAGGGAATGAGAGCTATGTCTGGACTGAATAACCACTACTGCTGAAAACTGCAGTAGCTGTCCACTGCCTTCCAACTTATCTAATAGTGGCTGCATCTCTTCGCCCAGATCAATCACTAGAAGATTTTGCGTATTTCTTTCACCAAGTAACTCCGCAACCAACGTGCAGATATCGCTAGTTAACTGTTCGCATTTTCGTAGGCAGCTCAGCCCAGGATAAAGCGCTTTAAGTTCGACACTGACTGGGTGTATGCCATTGGCCCAAGGCAGGTTGTAGACATTAAAAGTTGCCAAGCGTTTTTCCGTGTCTACCAGAGCCTGCCGTATGCCTAACTGCAGGCAAGATTTATGCTCTCCTTGAAGCCCTTCCACCACCTCTTGATCTGCGTCAATCAACCACAGGTGTTCTGCCACCTTCTGTAAAGCCGCTAGAGGTGGATGGGAACCGCAGCCTAAGAAAATAAGCGTGCTGTAGAGGGGGGGAATTTGCGTCATGGCTTGTATCCACTCCGGGTTCAGCGTTTTTTACGGCTCTCTATTTTTTTACTTTTGCTTGGTGAATGCATTGTACATCTGCTGCTAACTTCTGCCAGTCGGACCAGTTGCGCCCCAGCTGCCAATCACTCTGCTGCAGCTTGCTAAGTATCTTCGGCAATTGCTGTATCAGCTCAGTGATTAGCTGTTGATCCTGCGAATTCAGTTTTTTCCAAACTGTCATGTCCATGGCGTTGGGCGTAGCAAAACGAAGCTCCAGCTTGCTACCATACTCGTCCCGATTTTCTTCAAACCAGTTGGCAAACATGCCTGCTCCCTGTTGAGGGAACTCCAATTTCGGCTCGTTGCCAAACTGGCCGGGGCGCACATTGGCGCAGGAAAGGCGGAACTGCCAGTCATCTTGGTATTGGACGCCAAAGCTGAGAGATTTAAGGCTTATCCAAAGATGCTCGTAGTCTGAATTTACCTTAGCTCTATGCAGGCGGACTTGCTCATATTTCAGTTTCGGCGACTGCGTTTTATTTTTCCCAAACAGCAGTCTAGACAAGGAGGTGATCGTTGGCGCCTGGACCTGGTTTTCTGCCTGATGTAACTGCTGCTTCAGCTTCTGTACCTGCGGGATTAGCTCGCTGTTCTGCTTCGCCAGATTCTGCTGTTCTAAGAAGCAGTGTTCCAGTTCCCTCTGTACCTGATGCAGTTGCACCAGAAGCAACTCGTTTTTCTCTAGAGTTTCCGATTGATAATGCTGCGGGGTTTGCTGCTTGACCGGTGAGGCTTCTAATTGCTGTACTCTTGCTTCCTCCAGCTGTTGCTGTAACTTTTGCTTGCTAAGGAATGTACTCTCTAGTTCCTCTTGCACTTGATACAGCCGCTGTAGCAACAACTCGTTTTCTACCTGATTTTCCTGTTTCGCCTGTTTTACTGCTTCCTGCTGTTGCTCGATGGTATCTTGATAGAGCGTCACCAATTTTTGTTTCTGATCAAGCTGTCCGCGTAGCTTACGGTAATCAGTAAACAGGTTCGTTATTATGTTAGTATTCAAGTCTTTTTTAAGCCACTCCATTAGACGATTTCTGGCCGGCGTGTCATTTTTCGCCGCCGGAAAGGGATATTGGGCTGCTTGCAGTTCAGAATAAAGCCCTGTTATATCTTTTGTACTAGCCTTGATCAATTCACAAATAATTAAGCTAGCAATGCTATCCGGCTGCGGTACAATATTCTCCGCAACTGATTTTCTACTGTTTTCTAATACTCTGCTGGCATCCAGTGGCAATTGCCACTGCTCGTGAGCAATGGCCAACTGACCACCCAGTTGCTGCAGAGCATCGTTGGCGTCAATTAGCAGGCAGCGCTCAGAATGATTTAAGTAAAATTGCAACATCTTCTGGTGCTGGGCATACCATGTATCCAGCCAAGCGCTGGGGTTTTCCTCAGCAGTACTACCTTCCTTCTGTGTCAGACGTATAGCCAACTCCTGCTCCGGGCGGGTGCACACCAGCAAAAAGTGGATACTGGGTTCCAGCTCCGCCCAGAACTCTAAAGCATCCACGCTATGTGCTTCATACCAGCCCCAGCAATCGCTGTCGATATTGGCAAGAAGCAAATCCACTGCGAGATTTTCCCACAACCGGCCAATCGGGCGCTCATTGACCAAGCTTGAGATAACCTTCTGGTGCCAGAGGGAAAAATCCAAGGAGCGGTCACGCATTAGTGTTTTCGGTTTGGCCATTCCAGCACGGTAAAAAGGTGCTGCAATCTCGGCTAAAGTAGAATTATCTGCCCCGGTTATACAAAGAGTTTTCATTTGGTTCTTCCATATCCGTCTTCAAAACGCACGATATCATCTTCACCCAGATAACTACCCGACTGTACTTCAATTAAGTGCAATGGGACCTTACCCGGATTTTCTAGGCGGTGTGTATCCCCGATTGGGATGTAAGTGGACTCATTTTCACGCAGCAGGAAAGATTTTCCGCCGGAAGTCACCTTCGCCGTTCCACTGACCACAATCCAGTGCTCGGCGCGGTGATGGTGCATCTGCAACGACAGTTTCTCTCCTGAATTAACTGTAATACGCTTCACCTGGTAGCGTTCGCCCAGGTCGATCCCACGATAAGAGCCCCACGGACGATGCACTTTGGTATGCAGATTATGCTCATAGCGCCCGTCAGCCTTTAATTTGTCTACTAGCTTTTTCACATCTTGGGCGTTATTCCTATTAACCACCAAGACCGCATCATCAGTTGCAACGACAATGACATCATCCAGGCCAGAAACAGCTACCAATGCATGATCCGCATGAACGTAACTGTTACGGGTGTTATGTAGTACTACGTCACCATGCTGAGCGTTTCCAGCTTCATCTTTATCTTCAATTTCCCATAGCGCCGACCAGGCCCCCAAGTCACTCCAGCTCATATCAACGGGTATAACCGCCGCTGACTCGGTTTTTTCCATAACAGCATAATCGATCGAGTCAGAGGGAGAGGCTGCAAATGCCTTGGCATTCAGGCGGCAGAAATTCAGATCCTGCTCTGCCAGTTCCAGAGCTTTATCACAGGCTTCTACCATCTCCGGGTTAAACTCCATCAGTTCATTCAGATACTGGCGTGCGCTGAACAGAAAGATGCCACTGTTCCACAAGTACTCCCCGCTGGTCAGATATTCAGCGGCCGTGGCCGCGTCCGGCTTTTCAACGAAACGATAAACCTGATGTACGCCTACAGTATTATTGAGCGCCACGCCCTTTTGGATATAGCCATAACCGGTTTCCGGCTTCTTGGGATCGATACCGAAGGTGACTAGACGTCCTTCCAACGCGGCTGCCGCAGCCTGCTCGATCGCTGTGTGGAATGCTTTCTGATTCAGAATGACATGATCGGAGGGCAGCACCAGCATCAGGGCGTCTTCGTGCTGCTGCAAGAGCGCCAGTGCGGCAACTGCAACGGCCGGAGCGGTATTACGCCCGACAGGCTCCAGAATGATCTTGTTGGGTCTGACCCCGGCGCTACGCAGCTGTTCTGCCACGATGAAACGGTGTTCTTCATTGCAGATCATCAGCGGTGCACTGAACCGATCCGAGGTTACCCTCGCGGCCGTGTCCTGCAGCATGCTGTTGTCACCCGTCAGCGATAAGAATTGCTTCGGGTAGCCCGCACGTGACAGCGGCCAGAGGCGGCTGCCGGAGCCTCCGGAGAGAATAACGGGATGTATGAGATTAGCGCTCATGTGCTGTCCTTTCCTGCTCAGTATTCAGTTGTACTATCTGTTCCAAGCGCTGTTTAAAAACTCTACCACAATGCGCCGGTGTAAATTGTACTGTGTCGTATTCAAGAGCTTGGTACCTGCGCCCTTGTCGTAGGCACTGCTGCATCAGTTGCGCGGCATGGTCGATATTCGGGTCGGCCCATTGCTGGCCATCGCCATAGAAATAATCGCCCGTAGCCAAAGGTTTGAGTCTGTATTTCACTTGCAGAGTGGGTGGGGTTCGGCAGAATTCCATGTTGCCGGAATAGCCGGTTGCGATCAGGCGCATGCCAAGCAGCTGTGCCTCCGCTAGACCGCGGCCAAAACCTTCACTGCGGTGCAGTGATACATAGCAATCGCAGTTACGGTAAAGCGCGAGCACCTCGGGGCGGCGTAATTCGCTGTTGATCAGGTGGATACGACTGTCGCCCTTGATCAGCTTTTCGAGCTGTTTCCACTGGGGTTTTTCCCGCTTGAGATGGCTGATCTTCAGCACCAGGCCGACTTCGTTGGCGCTTTTACCCGCAAAGGCCTTCTTGAATGATTCGATAACGCCTGCAGGGTTTTTACGGGTCGGCGTAGAGTTCATGTCGAACGAAAACACAAACAGGTAAGCCGACTCCGGCAACTGCCAACGCTCACGCTGGTAGTCACCCACTTCACCGATAACCACAGGAAGCGGTATTGGCGTAACAGGTACCGGTGCTTTGGCATAGGCATCGGCCGTGTACTGGCTGATACCCCACAGTTCATCTACAAGACTCCACGCATGGTGCCAGGCTTCGGGCCACTCCGGCAGTTCCCAAGGCCAAAGGCCGATGTTGTAGTGGCCGGCCAGGACGCCAGCCCCTCTTTCAGCCACATAGCGTGTCAACTCGATGCCGGTCATGCAAAAGATGTTGGTCGCATATAGGGGTTCAGCCGCAATCCAGGAATCGGCACTTGCATCCGCTTGACTCACATCGTTGCCGAGCTCGATATTAATAATGCAAAAGGGAATGCCCACAGCTTGCAGCGCCAGAGCCAGCATGCGGACATCTTCACCGATACCGAGTTCACCTTTCGCATAGCCGTAGAGGTTGACACCAAAGGGGCGAGATTCGAAACTGACTGATCGACGCACTGCAGGGGCTTTATTTTTTACATCGAGCAAACGCGCAATCCGGGTCTGCTCTTCAGTTGTTGGCTTACCATGCCTGCCGCGCGTGAGCGCCAGCAGTTCGTTAACTTTAACCGGCAAACCTCGCGCCAGCATCCGACTCACCCAGTTGCCGGCGTCAACGGTTTGCGGTGTTACGAGTTCCCGCAGCGCTGTTTCATGCCAGTTGCTGATAAGGTCAATGTTATTATTCATGACCATCGCGCGCTCGGTCTTTTGATCCCTGGGCAGAGTGATCGCCTCGAGCAACTGCTCAGGAGTATTGAAACCGGCTACCAGAGCGTTGTGCTGCCATTGTGGTATATCATCAAGTCCTATCAGTTGCCGCCCTTCCCGGAAAAACCAGCGCGCCGTTCGATGGCGCTGTGTCTTACTGGCGCTAATCTGGCCCTGCCAGTATTTGGCACGGTGCAGCCCGGCCAGGTACATACCGCAGCTGTATACCTCCTGCCAAGGGTCGCCTTTTATTTCGGGCAAGTTAATAGGCTGTCGCAGCTCCTCGTTCCAAGCTTCGATTTCTGTCAACATAACGCACTCGCGGCGGCCTATGGCAGCGCACCAAGCCAGAAAGCTCTGATAATCTTCGCGCCTTTTTTTGTGCAGTGGAAAGCGCTGTTGCAGATTGGGCTTAAGTAGCCAGATAACGAGCATTCCTCCGTAAATGCGGGTCGGGAGCCGGAATGGCAGATCTACAGGTTGATGGTACGGATGCATGTAACCTTCATATTTTAGCCAATTAGAATCATAACCATTTAAATCTAAAACTCTTTTCTACTTACTAGATATAAAAAGTTTTATCAACCTGCGCGCATATAGGTTCATCCTGCCCCACTAACTTTCGGGAACCAGACACCTATACTTCAGCGGCTCGCGGTGTCTCTATTACGGCCTGAGGGGGTACGCTCCACAGGTGAATAAGGCAGAGCAACCCTCCGAATAGACTGAAGTCCAGACTCCTACAGCTTCGTAATAGAATTGTGTCTGACGATGTATTTTTTAGCCCGAATGATAAGCACTTCGACAGATAGCGAAACTTATAATTATCATTTATCAAATGAATAAAACATAATAGATCAGTCGCGGTGATCCTTAATGATCAATACCAGCATGTGCAGAATCAGGCCGAAAAATAGCGCAATGATGGCAAAAACCACCGAGTTGTATAGCCTGCGAGGTTCAACCGAATATTCAGGCAGTGTCGGACTTTGCAAAACCGATACCTGTTTTAGTTTTCGTGCTGCTTCAATTCGAGTACTTTCCAGTGCCGCCAGAGCGCCGGAGTAACTATCCTGTGCAAATTGAGCCTGCAACTCCAATGTTTGGTATTCGGATGACATGACATTCAGCGCCCCGCCCGACTGCTGCGCCATGCGCGCACGCTCCTGTGCTATCTGTTGATTAAGTGCTTTTATTTCGCTTGCAACTCGTAATACATCTGGCGAGCGAGTGCTCTGGTAGCTGGCCAACACTGTGCGTTTCGCTTTCAGATTAGCGAGCTGCGCTTCAAGGTTTGCCACGACCATACTCAGGCTTTCTACCGTACCGGTAGGTGACACCAGTCCGTTCTTGTTCTGATAATCAAGCAAAGACTGACGGGTCGCATTGAAGTTGTCACTCAATTGGCTAACCTGGCCCTCGAGAAAACGCACCTGCTCTTCCGCCAATCGTTGTCCCATGGCGTTCATATGATCTTCACCCGCGCTCAACAATAACGACGCAATAGCATGTGCCATTTCTGGGCTGAAAGCTTGAACCCTGATACGCAGTATTTGAGCATAATCATCAAGTTCAACGGAGACGCGGTTCAGATAATATTCATGCAAGTCCTCGATAGGGGCGCGCTCATCGAAGAGGCGAGAAAATATATCGAACTTCGAGCTGGCGTAGTGCTCGCGAAAGCCCACTTCACTATCGACCTTTCGCAGCATATCCACTGAAAGCAGATAATCACGCAGCAATAGCATATCGCCACTTGCTCCCCCGGCACCGCTTAGCAAAGAAGAAAAGCTAAGAGTTGGCGCCGCAATCTGCGGGCTCTCCAGTACCACGTTACTTTCGGAAACATAACGATCGCTTGCCCAGAGACTCCAGTAGCCCGTCACCAGTACAATGGATACAAAACATAAAAACCAATAAGGGTATTGTCGGAACAGGTGCTTCATTTTTACGTTACTACCTTAAGCGCTGCTATCGTCTGCTGCTAAGTTCTGTGGTTTATACTGAGGTGCCCGGAGCCGGAAAGGGTGACTTTTGAGCATTTTTTGATTGAGGACGCGTAATACCAGCACTTTGGTGGTAAGCCTCTATTGCCTCATTGATATTATCGAACCAGATCGCCTGGCCCTGGTGTAACCAGACTCCTGCCTGGCACAGCTCCCTGAGTATGCCTTCACTGTGCGAAACCATAATAATACTCGCCCTGCCTATTCTATCTTTAAAAGCCTGTGAAGCCTTTTTTCGAAACACCTGATCACCCACGGCAGTCGCTTCATCAGATAGGTAGACATCGAAATCAAAAGCCAAGGATAATCCAAACGCCAACCGGGCGCGCATGCCGGACGAGTAGGTTTTTACCGGCTCATCAAAGGCTTCACCAATTTCAGCAAAGTCTTCGACCCGGTGCATCAATTCGCCAAGATTATTGTCACCATTATGATGGATGCGGGCTACGAATTTGACGTTTTGTCGCCCGGTCATTGAAGCCTGAAAACCGCCGGTCAAGCCAATAGGCCAGGATACGCGGCAGTCACGAACGATTTCGCCCCTGTCGGGACTGTCCATTCCGCCGATCAGGCGCAACAAGGTAGATTTACCAGCGCCATTTCGGCCAACGAGCCCGACGCTGACATTGGTCGGAATTTCCAGGTTGATGTCACGTAATACCCAGTCGCTGCCGTGGTGGTTGTGATAACGCTTGTACAGGTTCTGAATTCGGATCATTGTGCCTTCAGCCTCATTGCAAACCGCAAATGCAGTATCAAACCAAGGGTAATCAGGCTCAGCGCCCAGAACCAAAGATAGGTTAAATCAATACCATTAAGGGAACGGTATGCTGGAAAAAAGCTCAGGCGCAAACTTTCAATCCCATGAACGATTGGATTCCAAAGCACATAGACTTGCAGGTCATGCGGTATGAAATTTAACGGAATAATAACACCAGAAATAATCAGTAATGGAAGCGATATGATACGCGCGACACGCCCTGTTTCTGGTACCAGAGCATCGAGTGCCGAGAGCGTTAGGCCTGTTCCTACCCCAAGCATCCAAAGCGATAGCCAATCAAAAAAAGCTCCAAGAGGATCAGCCGGCATCAAGCCAATATCCAGCAGAAGACCGGCAAAAATAAACAGCATGAAAATAAACGTTTTAAGCATCCCTTCCAAAAAGCAGCGAATCAGTACGGGATCAACGGTTTTAACCTGGCGGTACGCAAAAAGCCCTTTATTAGCACCAACGGCCCCCAAGGAGCGCATCATGTTCTCGCGAAACAGATAGAAGCCGAACAAGCCTGTAATAATCCACGGCACAAATTCGGCCCCGGAAATACGGCTATATCCTCCCGCCGCCAGAGTACGAATGGCGGTCATAATCACAATCATCGCGATAGGCTCAGCCAGCATCCAAAACCAGGCAAAACGATCTGCCGTAGTGCGCGCCAACGCTTCACGCATGAGCATGGCATACCAGACCGACCGGGTAACCTGCCAGGGAGTACGAGTTTTCAAAACAATAAAACTCCACCTAAAAATAACGCGGGCTGTGTGGCCCGCGCTTTAGTATCAACCTGCAACATCAATCCAGTGCGACTTTAGCGGCAATGGCGATCTGGTAGATGATCTGCGAAATACTGGTGGCCAGCTGCAGGTTTTTGGTGGGTACAGCCGGCAGTACCAGGATCTCGTCACCCGCACGCAGATCAACATCGTCGGCGTCACGCACCTCACCATTCTGACGCACGACCAGAATACGCTCGTCATCTGCATGCTGGGTATAGCCGCCAGAGGCCTCGATGTAGTCATTAACCGAGAGACCCTGCGTAAAGACCACCGACTGCGGCACCAGCACCTCGCCGCTGATCAGCAGGGAATCGCTGAATTCGGGCAGGGTTATCACGTCGCCATCCTGCAGGCGGATATCGGTGATGCTGTCATTGTGGGCTACCACCAACCGGCCACTGGGCTCGACCTGTGACGCGCGTGCAACAAACTGGCTGATCAACTCGGCTTCCTGCACTCGCACCTGCGCCTCCTGCGGCGTTGCGGACGGCGCCCCAAGGTAGGTGGTTTCCAGACGACGCAGACTTTCGTGCAGCGCCTGTTTTTGCTGTTCGGCCACACTTAGGCGGCGCATGGATATGCTGTGCACTGCGGTCAGTTCGCGTGGCACCGCAACGCTATCGAGCAGCTCGTGCAGGCGGGCATTCTTGGGTAGCGCATAGCGCGAGGGACCGTAGTAGCTACCTTCCAGCTGCACCACGATGGTTTCGTCACGCCGGTCAGCACTGAACAGCACTTCATCCCCGTCGCTCAGTGTCTGTTGTGGAAACTCCGCCAGTGAGTAGTACAGAGAGATGGGCCCGTCTGTGCGGCCACCGCGCAGCAGCACATGGGAGACATCCGATTTCAGTCGCGCCAGGTCCAGCAACGCGGCGCCGTTCATGCTGCTGCTCGCC
>JBLXCH010000043.1:0-25566 GCA_048265065.1 Motiliproteus sp.
ACGAAAAGGGCTTTGTCATACAGCTACCTGACAAACTTCATTGCTGTAAATACTTTAACGCTATCACCGCCGCTGTGGTTCGGTTTTCGACGTAAAGCTTGCGGAAAATTTGTTCCAAATGTTTATTCACCGTCCGCGGACTCATTGTTAATATCGTACCAATATCTCGGTTAGTCTTACCTCTAGCAATCCATAATAGTACTTCAGCTTCACGCTCAGTGATGGGCAGACTGGCACGTAATATTTCGACTTCTGAAGGCCGTTCTAAATCCACTAGTTGCAGCAAATATTCATCGGTCGATGTCTCACTGATGTACATCATTTCTAACGGCTTGCTACCTTCAGCAATTAATAGACCCTTCTCACGGTTATAGTGTGGTGCTAATAACCTTTTCAAATACGCCACTAACTCAGTTTGCAGCCATGTATTATCCAAACCAGCAGATTCAAACAAGGTATACGCCTGTGGAGTGGCCCACAATAAACCTTCTGTTGGTGATGCTGAAAGCAAAAACTGGCCTGCGCTATCTAGAGCAACGCGCGCGTTTTGAGTCACTCTCGCATTACTCAAATGCGCTTTCATTCGTGCCACTAGCTCTTCGCCATTAACAGGCTTAGTAATGTAATCTACGCCACCGGCTTCAAACCCCTTAACCACACTTTCAGTGTCCGTTAATCCTGTCATAAAAATCACAGGGATATGTGAGAGCTCGCGATTAGCTTTTAATTGCCGGCAGGTTTCAAAACCATCCATATTAGGCATGATGGCATCCATCAAAATCACATCCGGCGTAATACTCCCCGCAATGGTTAACGCTTGCGACCCTTCCAAAGCAACCAATACAGTGACACCTGCTTGATCGAGGGTGTCGTTAAGCATACTGAGTGTTTCTGGTGAATCATCAACGATAAGCACGACATCCCTGCGTTTACTGGGTGTGTTCATGCGTGTCCTCCAGTAAATTAATTAGTGCGTTAAATTCAAACCGGCTTGCCAGCTCACGCAAGCTTTTCACCGTTTTCGGATCTATTGATTGCGCAGACTCCAGCTTCTCTAACTGACTTTGAATCCCTTTGGCATAGCCAATCCTAGCCATTCGAATTAGCTCCTCTTTCTGCGGCTTTGTTAAACGGGGTAGCGTTTTACTATCAGTGTTATCACTATCGCTTGCATCATCACCCGCTACACCATAGGTGTTTACTGGTGGCTGCTCTAATTCATCAATCCATTCAATACCGGCATGAATATGGAGTTGTTCAAGCAGTTTCGTCATCTGTAAGGGCTTAACCAGATAAGCATCGTGCGGAGGCTCATCAATCATAAATTCTGGCGGCTGCTCATTCGCGTTCGCTGAGATCATTAAAATCGGCGTTTCATTGAATTGCTGGCGCAGTTTTTCAGCCAGCTCCCAACCTGTCATGGTGGGCATAAAGACATCTAGCAAGAAAATATCCGGCTCTTGATCTTTTGCGCAAAGCTTTAGCATATCAAGGCAGGTAACCCCATCGGGCGCCATAATCACCTTAAACCCTAATGGACTCAATGTGTCATCTAACAAACTTCGGTGTGCCGGTTCATCATCCACAACAAACACCGTCCGCGGCTTGCCCTGATAACCAATAATGCTTTTCTCTTTCGCCTTCTGTACCAAAGTAGCATCGGTGCTTGAAAGCATTAGCGAGACCTTAAACAAGCTCCCTTCATGCAGCTTACTTTTAATGCTTAAGTCACCACCCATAATATCGATGAGTAAACGCGTAATAGTGAGGCCAAGGCCTGTGCCTGCAATATGCGGTGTCCCTGCATTTCGTACCCGTTCAAAAGGTTTAAAAATTCGTTCTATGTCGTCTTCCGCAATACCGATACCACTATCTTTGATAGCGAATATCGCCACCTGATTCCGATAACGAACCGTGAATGTCACCTTGCCTTTCTGGGTGTATTTGATTGCGTTGGAAATCAGGTTAATCAACACTTGCCGCAAGCGTTTTTCGTCGGTATGAACGGTTTCAGGTAATGGCGTAAGAATATCGTAATCAAAGGCTATTCCTTTATTGGCAGCCTCGACTTGGAACATACTGACGATCTGATCCAGCAGGTTGGCTAAATGCACATTAGATTTCACTAAATCTAATCGGCCTGCTTCAATGCGAGAAATATCCAGCAATCCTTCTATTAAATCGGCTAAATGCTCACTACTACGTCGAATAACCCCAAGCGCATCACGTCGGTTTATGGGAATATTTTCGTCTTTTTCCAATAATTGCGCGTAACCCATAATAGCGTTCAATGGGGAACGCAGCTCGTGGCTAATACCCGTTAAGTAACGGCTCTTCGCTAAGTTAGCGGCTTCAGCCACTTCCTTTGCTTGCTGTAGCTGCATGTCTGTTTGTTTATGCGCATCAATTTCTGCCGTTAGAAGTTCCGTGTGCCGATTCGACTCCTCCTGAGCAATTCGCCGACTTTCATGAACCAGTGAAAACATCCAGGTCACTACGCCAGAAATAATCATCAAAATAAAAAACACGTTGGTTAACGCGCTGGCAATGGTCTGTTTTTCTACCGTTGGATCTAACGTTATTTGGAAATACACCAAACTCAGCAAGCTCGATATCAAAATACTCGACAGCACAAACAAACCCAAAAAGTGCCCAATTCGCGTATTCAATACCGACACCCAAGCGCTGGGTAACAACCGACTTAAAAAACCAATCAATTGATCCGCCATCCGAGAGTCTGTTTTACAAATATCGTGACAACGACTATCCAGCGAGCAACATAAGGAGCAGATCGGCCCCACATACGCGGGACAATGCGTCATGTCCTCATATTCAAAATGAAGCTCGCAAATGCAGCAACGGATATCAGCATTGGTACGAAAAATCACTGGGTCCCGAGCAATATAAAACCGCCCTTGGGTAGCCCATGCGATTAGTGGGGCACAAATAAAGGTGGCACCTAGAGCAATAAAAGAAGCTAGTGCCTCAGCAACAGGTCCAAAAACGCCCATATGCGCAGCAAAGCCAAGGCCAGAAGCAATACTCATCGAGCCAACACCAACAGGGTTTATGTCGAATAAATGAGCACGTTTGAATTCCATCGTTGCCGGTCGAAGTTTCAACGGTTTGTTGATCACAAGGTCAGCTACCAAAGAACCAATCCACGCTAAGGCAAGAATCGAATAAACCGACAATATTTCTTCAAGTACACGGTAAATACCCAACTCCATCAATGTCAGCGCAATGGCCACATTAAAGACTAACCAAACCACACGGCCTGGGTGGTTATGCGTCAAACGAGAGAAGAAATTCGACCATGCAATCGAGCCTGCATAGGCATTAGTTACGTTGATTTTAAGCTGCGACAAAATAACGAAAGCTCCCACCAAAACGAGCGTGATCTCGGGTGAGGTGCCTAAATAACTAAAAGCGGTTAGGTACATCTGATTAGGGTCAGACGCATCAGCAAAACTAACTCCACTATTTAGAGCTAGCACGGCTAAAAAAGAACCGATCAAAATTTTAATGACACCGGCAAAAATCCAACCGGGACCTGCCAAAATCAAGGACCACCACCAACGCTTACTGGGTTTTTCTTCCTTTGGTAAAAAGCGCAAGAAATCCACTTGCTCACCAATTTGTGCCATTAAGGAAAATAACACCGCTGATGCCGCACCAAAAGCAAGCACATTAAACCCACTAGAATCCGCAATGGGTTCATAATTTGTCCATAAAGAAATCGCTTTGTCTGACTGAAATGCAATGCAAGCCAATGGCAAAATTTGCAGAACAATCCAAATAGGCTGTGTCCATATTTGGAAGCGACTAATCAGTGTAATGCCGTGTGTTACCAAGGGTATAACCACCAACGCACTGATCACATAGCCCATAAACAAAGGGATATCCATGGTCAACTGCAATGCCAACGCAAGGATAGCGGCCTCCAACGCAAAGAAAATAAACGTAAAGGACGCGTAGATTAGCGAGGTGATAGTCGAGCCAATATAACCAAACCCTGCACCACGAGTGAGCAGGTCAATATCAACGCCCTGTTTTGCGGCGTGATAGCAAATCGGCAACCCCATCAAAAAGATAATTAAACCCACCACCATAACCGCGGCTACGGTGTTGCTAAACCCATAATTTAACGTGATAGCTCCACCAATCGCTTCCATCGCAAGAAAGGTGATTGAGCCTAAGGCTGTTGTACTAACACGAGCCGCAGACCAGCGCCGTGCCTTCTTGGCGGTAAAGCGGAGTGCATAATCTTCTAGGGTTTGGTTAGCCACCCAGCGGTTATAATTCCGTCGGACGCGATAAACCTGTTGCTGTGCATTCATGAACCTGACGCCTTAGCTAAGCAAAGCGGCTCCTACTTCGATTGCATCCTGCATGTTGGTGGGTGTTCAGAATCTGCAAGGATCGCACCATGATTGTTCACGGTGAAAAATAGGCCTAATAGAAAGTTATCTGACCATAGCGGTTGATGAATTTTTCTAATATACGTCAATTGACGTACTCAGGGTGATCATCCGCCGAATGGCGTCATTGCATGCTTGTGGGGAAACTGAAGGGGAATCACAAACCTACTTGAGTTCCACAGGAGAAACACACATGAGCGACCACTCCGATGACATGAGCCGTAATGGCCACCACGAAGGGACTTCCCGCCGTGGCTTAATGAAGAAGCTAGCGCTTCTCCCCGCTGGTATCCTCCTTGCGTCACAAATGGCTCTAGCGCCAAACGCATTAGCCGAAGTGAATAGTACCGGCCTTGCTGTTACTGACACTGAAGTTACCGTCGGTATCTTGCACTCAATTACCGGTACCATGGCAATTTCAGAAACAGGCTCAGTACAGGCTGAAAAATTAGCTATCGACCAAATCAATGCCATGGGCGGTGTACTCGGTCGTCAAATCAAATACGTTCAGGAAGACGGCGCATCTGATTGGCCAACCTTTGCGGAAAAAGCGAAGAAGCTTCTTGTGAATGACAAGGTTGCTGCGGTTTTTGGTGCTTGGACTTCAGCATCTCGTAAAGCGGTATTACCCGTGTTTGAACAATACAACGGTATGCTTTACTACCCAACTTTCTATGAAGGACTTGAGCAGTCACCTAACGTTATCTACACCGGTCAGGAAGCGACTCAGCAAATTCTTGAAGGTCTAGACTGGGCCGCTCGTGAAAAAGGTGCGAAGAAGTACTACCTACTGGGTTCTGACTACATTTGGCCACGTACCTCTAACAAGATCGCGCGTAAGCACATTGAAAATGTTCTAGGTTCTAAAGTCGTTGGTGAAGAGTACTACCCTCTTGGCCACACTCAGTTCAACTCTGTAATCAACAAGATCAAATTGAAGAAGCCTGATGTTGTATTCATCTCGGTTGTTGGTGGTTCAAACGTTGCTTTCTACAAGCAGCTTAAAGCCGCAGGTATCGATATGGGTAAAGAGAAGCCATTGTTCTTAACGATCTCCGTTACTGAGGATGAAATCCTAGGTATCGGTGGTGAGAACATCGAAGGTATGTACGCATCAATGAAGTACTTCCAATCGCTACCTAACGACAACAACAAAACTTTTGTTGAAGCGTTTAAAGCAAAATGGGGTAAGGACATCGTAATCGGTGACGTAACTCAAGCAGCATACCTTGGCCCTTGGTTGTGGAAAGCAGCCGTTGAGAAAGCCGGTTCTTTCGATATTGATGAAGTGCGTAAAGCATCACCAGGTATCGAGCTAACCACTGCTCCTGAAGGTTATGTGAAAGTTCACCCTAACCACCACCTATGGTCGAAGACTCGTATTGGTTTAGCAATGCCAGATGGCCAATACAAAGTGGTTTACGAATCAAAAGACTTGATCGAGCCAAACCCTTTCCCAGAAGGTTATCAATAGAGATCTATCGACAGCCCTTCGGGGCTGTCACCTCTTCTGCTGTATGTCACAAGACACAACCTAGGTCACACAATAAAGCCTAAGTCACCTCAGCAGTATTGAGTCTTTTCTTGTTTCTACTCGTTTTTTAGTACGGCTTTTCATTAGACCGTTTTGCAGTTTGCCCTTAGGGGCCGCTTGGAGGGTTGAGCGATGTTTGCAGAATATACCGCGTCAGAACTTACCGCTATTTTTGCCATGCAAGGGTTCGCAGGTCTTATCCTGTTCTCTGTATTGGTTTTGATGGCCTTAGGTTTGGCTATTATCTTTGGTCAGATGGGCGTCATTAACATGGCTCACGGGGAGTTTATGATCCTCGGTGCCTATGTCACTTATCTGTGTTCCACCTTGTTTGAGACTTACTTGCCGAGTCTCTTCAGCATTTACTTTTTTATTGCCATGGCTCTCTCCTTTATCGCCGCCTTCCTCCTCGGGATGCTGGTGGAATGGGGGATGATCAGGCACCTCTACAAACGCCCTTTAGATACGCTGTTAGCGACTTGGGGTTTAAGTCTTATCATGCAGCAGCTTTACCGCACAATTTTCGGTGCACGTGAAGTGGGGGTCACCTTACCCGACTGGATGATGGGTTCAATTCAGTTAACCGAAATGATCGAAGTTCCCTTTAACGGTGTCTTCGTAATGATTCTGACCCTCGTGATTTCCTTCGGTGTGTATCTACTGATGTTCCGCTCACGCTGGGGCAAACAGGTTCGCGCCGTTGTGCAAAACCGCCCAATGGCTGGTGCCGTCGGTATCAACACGGAAAAGATCGACCGTTACACCTTTGGTATTGGTTGCGGTATTGCCGGTATCGCCGGTAGTGCGTTTACCATGATCGGCTCCACAGGCCCAACTTCTGGACAGCTCTACATCGTTGATACCTTCCTCGTAGTGGTATTCGGTGGTGCAGCATCATTGATGGGTACGATTGCAGCCGCCTTCACGATTTCTCAAGCGCAGTCCACGATGGAGTTTTTCTTGAGTGGTTCCATGGCTAAGGTTCTGACGTTATTAGTTGTCGTCGGCATCCTTATGATTCGTCCTCAGGGTTTGTTTGCCCTGAAGATCAGACATTAAGCGGGGGACTCTGACAATGCTAAATTCTGCAATTGATAGAACCAAAAGCTCGATGATGAGCCGCCCTGACTGGATTGGCTTTGCCATCTTGGCGGTTATTCTCGTCATCGTGCTACCAATGGTATTAGATGTCTTCCGTCTCAACCTGATCGGCAAATACCTTACCTATGCGTTTGTCGCCTTAGGATTAGTCATGTGCTGGGGTCTGGGCGGTATTTTGAGCTTGGGTCAAGGTGTATTCTTTGGTCTTGGTGGCTACTGTATGGCGATGTTTCTGAAGTTGGAATCATCAAACCCAGAAGCGACAAAGATCCAATCCACACCAGGTATTCCTGACTTTATGGATTGGAACCAAATCACCGCGTTACCTTGGTGGTGGGAACCGTTCAACAGCTTCTCTTTTACCCTCCTTGCGGTAATTGCGATCCCTGCGATCTTTGCCTTCATTATTTCCGTCGCCATGTTCAAGCGCCGTGTCGGTGGTGTTTACTTCGCCATCATCACACAAGCCATTGCTGCGATCTTAACCATTCTGATCATCGGTCAGCAGGGTTATACCGGCGGCGTAAACGGCATTACTGACCTACGAACACTAATGGGTTGGGATATCCGCCAAGATGGCGCCAAGGTTATCCTTTACTTTGTTTGTGTCGGCATGCTCTTCCTTTGTTTGTTTGTGGCGCAATTTGTCCGTAAAAACAAACTCGGCCGTATCCTCGTTGCCATGCGTGAACGAGAAGACCGTGTGCGTTTCTCCGGCTATGACGTATCAAACTTCAAGATCTTCGTGTTCTGCTTAGCATCGGTATTCTCTGCGATCGGTGGAGCCATGTTTGTCTTACAAGTCGGCTTTATGTCACCCACCTTCGTTGGCATCGTACCTTCCATCGAGATGGTAATTTTCTGTGCTGTGGGTGGTCGACTATCCATTCTCGGTGCGGTTTACGGCGCCTTGGTGGTTAACTGGGCGAAAACCAGCTTTTCTGAGAGCTTCCCTGAACTGTGGTTGTTCGCAATGGGTGCGCTGTTCATCGGTGTAGTACTGGCCTTCCCGAACGGTTTAGCCGGTCTCTATCAGAAATACATCATGCCTTACCTTCCTGACTGGTACTTCGGAAAAGACAAGCCTGTTGCTGATAGAGCAGAAACCAGCGTGAACGAAGAGTCTCCTGCTGCGGCAGTAACGACTGAAGCCACAACAGCAACGCCAGCCTCCGTCAGCGAAGCAGCGCCAAAAAAAGAAGATGACGTAGACCCTAATGCGGTAAGAGGAGGTGCTTAACATGAATGCACAAACTAAAGACTTCGTCCTTGCCGTTGAAGGGTTAACAGTATCTTTCGATGGATTTAAAGCGGTGAATGACCTCTCCTTCTATGTTGAAGAAGGCGAAATCCGCGTCATCGTCGGCCCTAACGGGGCCGGCAAAACCACGGTGCTTGATTTAATTTGCGGACGCACCCAGTCCACTGAAGGATCAATCAAGTTCCGTGGTCAAGAGCTCACCAAGATGAAAGAGCACGCCATTGTGCATGCAGGTGTGGGTCGCAAGTTTCAAAACCCATCGATCTATGAAGACCTCACCGTCTTTGAAAACTTAGAGATTTCGTACCCAAAAGGTCACAGCGTATTTGGCGCTCTCGCCTTTAAACGTGACGCCAAAGTGGTCGAAGAAGTCGAAGAAGTGGCACGAATGATCTTCCTTGAGGAAGAGCTAGATCGCCAAGCTGGCTTACTCAGTCACGGTCAAAAGCAATGGCTAGAAATCGGCATGCTGCTGATTCAAAAGCCTGACCTGTTATTACTGGATGAGCCCGTTGCCGGTATGTCCGTTGCAGAACGGAAAAAAACCGCGGAGCTTTTGAACCGCATTACCGACGGCCGATCAGTGATCGTTATCGAGCACGACATGCAGTTTGTCGAAGATATCGCTCACCGTGTCACCGTTCTCCACCAAGGCAAAGTGTTGTCCGAAGGTTCGATGGAGCGGGTGAAAAACGACCCGAACGTTATCGAAGTGTACCTCGGCCACTAACCTCAGCGGTTAACTAGGAGAATTCTTATGTTGAATGTTAGCGATTACACCGTTGCCTACGGGCAAAGTGAAGTCCTTCACGGTTTAAACTTCGAGGTCAAACCGAACGAAATCGTTGCGGTCATGGGCCGTAACGGTATGGGTAAAACCACCTTAATGAAATCCCTCATCGGAATGGTGCCAACAGCAAGCGGCAAAGCCACCGTTGACGGGCTTGATATCACCAACCTAAAAAGCCACCAACGAGTGGAAGGCGGCGTTGGTTTTGTCCCACAAGGTCGAATGATTTTCTCAACCATGACGGTGAAAGAAAACATCGAAACGGGCCTCACCTCTACGGGTGAGAAAAACATCCCCTCAGACCTTTATGAACTGTTCCCGGTACTGGATGAGATGCGCAGCCGACGCGGCGGCAACTTATCTGGTGGTCAGCAGCAACAGCTAGCAATCGCGCGAGCTTTGGCAAGTAAGCCCAAGTTGTTATTGCTGGACGAACCCACGGAAGGGATTCAACCCTCAATCATCCGGGAAATGGCTCGTACTCTACGCAAAATACGTGACACCAAAGGCATATCCATTGTGGTATCAGAGCAAGTTTTAAGCTTTGCCCTTGATGTGGCCGACCGTATTTTGGTGATCGAAAAAGGTCAAATTGTGCACGAAGAACTCCGCGAAAATGTCGACCACGACAAGATTGCGGCTTATCTATCGGTATAAGGCATAGCTGTATAACTCATACCTGTATAACTCATACCTGTATAACTCAGAGCCGTATAACTCATACCTGTATAGCTCAGAGCCGTATAACTGGGACCGATAAAACGCAGCAAAAACCTTAGGGTGAATTGGGCTATGCATCGCTCCATGATCGAGCAAAGCCCTTTCACCCATTAATCAAGCAAGCTCAAACAGTAATAACTCACATTGTATCGAGGCCTTGCCAACACGCCGACAGTTGCCACTCATCGTTTAACTGCCGTTGTTAGTGATGGTCTCGACTTTTATCAAAGGAGATAACCCATGCGTCATGGTGATATTTCAAGCAGCCCAGATACCGTTGGTGTTGCAGTCGTCAACTACAAAATGCCTCGTCTGCATACAAAAGCCGAAGTATTAGACAATGCTCGCAACATCGCAGAGATGATTAAAGGCATGAAAGTCGGCCTACCGGGCATGGACTTAGTCGTTTTCCCAGAATACAGCACCATGGGCATCATGTATGACCCCGATGAAATGATGGCGACAGCGGCAACTATTCCAGGCGATGAAACCGCCATTTTTAGCGCAGCCTGTAAAGAAGCCAACACCTGGGGGATTTTCTCATTAACCGGCGAACGCCACGAAGAGCACCCGCACAAATCCCCATACAACACGCTGATATTGATTAACAACGAAGGGGAAATCGTTCAGAAATACCGCAAATGTATTCCTTGGTGCCCTATCGAAGGTTGGTACCCTGGTGACACCACCTATGTTTCTGAAGGCCCGAAAGGCATGAAGATCAGCCTCATCATTTGTGATGACGGCAACTACCCAGAAATCTGGCGTGACTGCGCCATGAAAGGTGCCGAACTGATCGTCCGTTGTCAGGGCTACATGTACCCTGCAAAAGAGCAACAAGTGATGATGGCCAAAAGCATGGCTTGGGCCAACAACTCCTATGTTGCGGTTGCCAATGCCACAGGTTTTGACGGCGTTTACTCCTACTTTGGTCACTCCGCCATTATCGGCTTTGACGGACGGACCTTAGGCGAATGCGGGGAAGAAGACATGGGCGTGCAATATGCGCAGCTTTCTGTCAGCCAAATCCGTGATGCCCGTGCCAACGACCAATCACAAAACCATCTCTTTAAATTGCTGCACCGCGGCTACACCGGCGTACATAACTCGGGCGATGGCGACAAAGGGATTGCAGACTGTCCGTTCGACTTCTACCGCACGTGGGTTTTAGATGCAGAAAAAGCCCAAGCTGATGTGGAGGCGATGACTCGCGACACCGTTGGCACGGCAGACTGTCCTGTCTACGACTTACCGCACTCTGGCAAAGAAAAGAGCGCAGACTAAGGAACCCGTAGCATGCCATTCATCAACGAGAAAATTGCCGAGAATCAGGCGCAAATTGCTGAGCAGAAAGCACAACAAGAAGCGTCTATCGCTGGGATTAACCCAGCTCGGGTATCACGCTTTCGCTTTGATCCAGAAAAAGTGATGGCTTTACTCAGAGAGCGCATTGTTGGGCAACCTGAGATGCTCGACGCGATGGATGACATGCTACACACCGTTAAAGCTGATATTGGTGCTGACCACCGGCCACTCGCCGTCAGCCTATTTTTAGGCCCAACAGGTGTTGGTAAAACAGAAACTGTACGCCTAATCACTGAAGCCATACACGGTACACCAGACAAACTCTGTCGCATCGACATGAATACTCTCGCCCAAGAGCACTATGCGGCAGCACTAACCGGTGCACCCCCTGGTTATGTGGGCAGTAAAGAAGGGCAAACGTTATTTGACCAAGAGGCGATTCAAGGCAGCTTTAGCAAGCCGGGCATCGTCTTGTTTGATGAATTAGAAAAAGCCAGCAAGGAAGTCATTCGCAGCCTTCTCAATGTCTTAGATAGCGGTCAGCTAATTTTGTCCTCGGGCGCTAAGACCATCGACTTTCGTAACTCGATGATATTTATGACCAGCAACATAGGCACTAAAGCCGTCGCCGATTATCGGGCGAGTTATCAATCCGGTTGGCGAAAATGGCTAGGCTTGCGGGCAGATAATGAAGACGCCGTGCTCGATGCGTCGCTACACCAACAATTCGATCCAGAGTTTATTAACCGAATTGATCGCATTCTTCCTTTCCAACGACTAGGCACAGATTGGCTGAATTCATTATTAGAAATCGAACTGCAAAAACTGCAAAAACAGATGGCTAGAAAAGGCATTAGCATCACCCTAACCGAGCCTCTGCGAGAGCATTTTTGCTGCCGTCATGATGACCGCTTCGGCGCTCGTGATCTGGCTCGCCGATTACGCAAAGAACTTCAACCTCCCTTGGCCAAATCCATGCTCACCCATCACAACAGCAATCTTTTTATTGCTGACCTACAACAAGATCACATCATCGTGAAACCTACAGATGATTCTTGATAGTAACTTCGAGAATAACCTTGAGAGAAACCTTGAGAATAATCCTAAGAATAACCTCCAGAGCAGCCAGCAAGTTATTTTTCTATAAATCTCAATAACCTAGCCTTAGAAATACAATCTCTACGTCATTTTACGTATATTTTTTATAATTCCATTCTTGCATTATTTAAGTAAGTAACTTATTACTTATTTAAACATAACAAATTAGTACCCCCACTTGAGGTGCTAAAAACGATCCTCAAAGGAGAATGGTAATGGCAAATCTATTACTTAATGGAACCCTCAAGACTTTTTTGAGTGGGACTGTTATTGCAGCAGCATTGATCCAACCAGCGATGGCAGCAACCGTGGTTAAATTTCATCACGACCTGCCTGAAGATAGCGCGCAGCACTTGGCCGCAGTCAAATTCAAACAAGCCGTTGAAGCGGGCAGCGATGGTCGTATTGAAGTGACTATTTTCCCTAACAACGCCTTGGGTAACGATGTAGAAGCCACACAACAAATGCAGTTCGGCGCACTTCAATCAGCCATTATTCCTACCGCAAAATTAAGCAACTTTGTGCCTTCGATGCAATTAGTTGATCTGCCTTTTTTGTTCCCTAGCCCAGCCGTCGCTCACCAAGTTCTTGATGGCCAAGCAGGAACTGATTTGCTCGGTTCTTTAAATAAAATCGGTTTACAAGGCGTGACCTTTTGGGAAAGCGGCTTTAAACAGTTCACCTGTAACCAAGGTGTCACCAATCCTAGTGACTTTAAAGGCAAAAAAGTCCGTGTCATGCAAAGCCCCATCATTATGGAACAATTCCGTGCAATGGATGCTAACCCAGTGCCTATCGCCTTCAGCGAAACTTACAACGCACTGCAGCAAAAAGTGGTCGATTGCCAAGAAAACCCACTTGTTTCTATTACTAAGATGAAGTTTTACGAAGTACAAAGTGACGTAGTCATCAGTAACCACGCTTACCTAGCTTATGCTTTTGTCTTTAGTAAGCGCTGGTTAGATAAGCAGCCCGAAGCTGATCAAAAATTGTTGATGGATGCTGCGCGTAGCGTGACTGACTTCCAACGTGAAGAAACTGCTCGCCGTGAAGCGGGCTACATAGAAACCATAAAAGCCAGTGGCACCAATGTTAGCGAATTAAGTAGCGAACAACTGGAACACTTCCAAAAGGCAACGCGTCCTGTTCATGAGAAGTTTGCCAAAGATATTGGCGAGCCTTTGCTACAGAGTTTCTATCAGCAAATCGACGCGTTATAAGCACTATTCCCTCCTTTTCAATTCATCATTGCGGGCCTTTTAGTTAGGCCTGCACAAAGGGAATCATTCCATGAAAAAGTTAAATTGGCTGATCTCTCGGTCAGAGGAAGTGTTGATCGGGCTACTGATCTTATCGGCTTCTGTGATTTTGTTTGCCAACGTCGTCGCTCGTTACGTGTTTAATCTCGGCTTCCCTTGGGCTGAAGAGTTAGTCCGTTACGAGATTGTCTGGATGGTGTTTTTAGGGGGAAGCGTTGCTGCTCGTGAAGGCATTCATATTGGCGTTGATATCATCGTCAAATTTGCCCCACCAACAATCAGCAAGCTAGTCAAACTGTGCATTCACAGCGTTTCTATTGTTTTTTGCGTTCTCGTTGTTTTTTACGGCGTAGAACTAATTAGCCAAACTAAAATGTTTGGTCAAGTCAGCCCTGCCATGCAAGTTCCTATGTGGCTGGTTCAACTGGCAATACCTATCGGTGCCGGTCTTATGGCCATTCGATTTACCCAACACTGGTTACACACATTCTGTAATCAATCAAACGCTCCCACAAACTTAGAAAACATAGGATAAGCCGATGGTCACTCCATTTGTTGTTGTACTCGCCTTATTGCTAGTCCTTGGTGCGCCGATCTTTATCGCCTTAGCAGGCTCAGTAATGGGTGCATTGTGGATGGATGGCAACATTCCCATGGCTATTGTTATTGAGCGGATGTTTGCGGGACTAGATAAATTCTCCCTCATGGCGATACCGTTTTTTATTTTGACCGGCAGCTTAATGAGTGTGGGCGGTTTATCGCAACGTATTGTTCATCTTGCCAACCTGCTTATTGGTCGCTTCACTGGAGGTTTGGGCATGACCGCCGTTTCCTCCAGCATGTTTTTTAGCGCTATTTCTGGTTCCAGCCCAGCCACCGTAGTTGCCGTCGGTTCCTTGCTGCACCCTGCACTGAAAAAAGCAGGCTACCAACCTTCGTTTTCTATCGGTGTGATCATTGCCTCAGGATCCTTAGGTATCATCATTCCGCCCAGTATAGTGATGATCGTCTATGCGGCCGTGACAGGTGTCTCAGTCGGCGCATTATTCATGGCAGGTTTAGGGGCAGGTATTTTATACGCACTTTGCTTTATTCCTTATTGCTGGTATCGCGCGAAAAAAGACGGCGTTGAACCCATGACACCACCCACTGGCCGTGAGCTCTGGTTAGGATTTAAAGACGCAGCTTGGGGTTTAGGCGTGCCGGTATTGGTATTAGGTGGCATTTATGGCGGTGTATTTACACCCACTGAAGCTGCTGCTGTATCGGTGATCTACGCGCTATTAGTCTCTGCATTAGTATATCGTGACAAAACGGTGGGGGAACTATTCTCGACCATGGTCGACGCTGCAACAACCACCGCACAGGTGATGATTATTCTATCTGCGGCCTCAGTTTTAGCATGGTTCTTAACCAGTAACGGTTTAGCCGTAAGCATCGCTAATACGGTACTGTCCTTTAGTGAGAATCCGTATCACATCTTTATGCTAATCAACATCACCGTGTTGATCGTTGGCATGTTTCTTGATGCAGCATCCATTATGGTGATCTTAGCGCCATTGTTTTACACCATCGGCCTCAAAGTGGGGATCGATCCGATTCATTTAGGTGCAGTGCTTACCGTTAATGGAGCTATTGGCATGTTTACCCCGCCATTCGGTTTAAACCTTTTTGTGGCCAGCTCCCTGCCGGGTGTTGATTACCTTCAAGCGGTGCGTGGTGCCTTGCCCTTTATTGCTATTGCCCTCGTTGCCTTGGTGTTACTGACTTATTTACCAGCCATTAGTTTGTGGTTACCAGGCATGGTTTACGGTGGTGTTTAGCATGGAGAACCAAGCGATGGAACAGACTACCGACAATCCACCCGAGAACACTCGGGAAGCCGAAATCGATTTAAATACCAAGACCAATACTAATACCAGTACAACAACGGGCCGACATTCATCAACAGCAAGCTCGCAGCCGGTCAACGCATCGCACGGCATGGTCACAAGCCCTCATCAACTCGCTTCAGAAGCGGGCTTGGAGGTTTTACGCAATGGCGGCAATGCTATTGAAGCCGCTATGGTGATGGGGACTTGCCTTAGTGTGCTATACCCACACTTTACCGGTTTAGGTGGCGACTCCTTCATGTTGATCGCGGATAAATATGGTGAAGTCACCAGCCTTTCTGGCATTGGCCAAGCTGCCGCTGAGTACCCTGATTACCAAGACAGCATTCCGAATCGTGGTCCACTGTCCATGTTAACCAGCGCGGCAACCGTCGATACCCTAGGACAAGCGCACGCCATCAGTCAGTGCCGCTATGCTGGAACCATGAGTTGGAGTGACTTACTTCAGCCTGCCATTGCAATGGCTTGTGATGGTTTCCCATTATCTCCATCGCAGCATTTTTGGTACGACTATCGCATCGATGACTTAGCCACAATGCCCGGTGTCGTCTCTGGGTTCAGCAATAATGGACAACCTTATGCGGTCGGCGACACACTGCGCCAACCGCAACTTGGCGAAACCCTGAAGCTACTGGCTAAAAACGGTTATCGCGATTTTTATGAAGGTGAGCTGGCAGAACGAATCGCTCAAGGTTTAAAAACCGCTGGCTCCCCTCTCACCAAAAGTGACCTTGCCGCCACCCGCTGCCGTCACGAAGCGCCCTTACGTGTGGCCTATGGTGATGGCGAACTAGTCGCTCACCAACCACCGACACAGGGCGTCACCACCCTAGAAATCATGGGAATTCTGGATCGTTTTGATTTCAGCCAAATCGAGGAAGGTAGTGCTGAGTATTACCATGTATTAGTCGAGGCTATTAAGCTCGCCTTTATTGATCGCAATCGTTATGTTGCCGATCCAGACTTCAACAAAGTGCCTACGCTAGAGCTATTGTCTCCAGCTTATTTGCAGCAACAAGCAGCAAAAATCGACACGTCCACAGCCGCCCCTTGGCCTGAACCTTTCCAAACCGGCGATACGGTTTTTATGGCCGCAACAGATGCTCAAGGATTATCTGTCACGCTGTTACAAACGGTTTATTTCGATTGGGGCAGTGGTGTACAAGTTGGCGACACAGGCATGCTATGGCATAACCGTGGCGCTTCTTTTAGCTTAGACCCCAGCCACCCTAACTGTTTAAAACCGGGTAAGCGGCCATTTCATACCCTAAATCCGGGGATGTACTTAGAAAATGGTAAACCCACATTGCTGTACGGAACCCAAGGTGCCGATGGCCAACCACAAACCTTAGCGACAATACTGACTCGACTCATCGATTACAAACTCAGCCCAGAAGAGGCGCTAACACGCCCAAGATTCTTGCTTGGAAAAACCTTTTCAGACGGCCGCGACACCCTAAAATTGGAAGCCGATGCGGGAAAACAAGTCTTCGCTGAGTTAGCTGGATTAGGTCATCAACTCAGTGAACTCAGTGCACAAAGCCCTCTCGCTGGCCACCCTGGCGTTATTCGTATTGATGCTGAGAACGGTTTAAGCGGAGCTCATGACCCGCGTAGCGATGGGTTAGCCCTATCGCTTAACCAAGATACTGTTTAAAAAGATATACTTACTATTAATAACGATGGTGAGCTGTAACAGGAGTGTTTGTGAGCGCAGCAAAGGAAAAGGCAAAACCACAACGTCGTAATGCGGCTGAAACACAACAGCGGTTATTAAAAGCCGCCAAGCGAGAGTTCTGTCAACGCGGCTATGATGGTGCTCGGATGGAGCAGATCGTCAAACGAGCGGGCTGCAACATTCGCATGGCTTACCATTATTTTGGCGGTAAAGAAGGGCTTTATTTAGCCGTTTTAGAAGAAGTTTACGGTCATTTACGTGAGCAAGAACGTGAACTCGCACTCGACCATTTGGCGCCACTTGAAGCCATGCAGTCACTGCTGGAATTCACCTTCAGCTACATGGCCGAGCACCCTGATTTCATTAGTTTAGTACGTAATGAGAACCTGCTTGCCGGCCGTATTCTGAAAAAGTCTCATAAGGTCGTACAAGAAGCCACGCCCTTAGTTGGAATGATCGAAAACATCATTGAGCGTGGAGAAGCAACAGGGGTATTCCGGCGCAACCTCGATCCGTATCAACTGTATATCAGCATTTTGTCCCTCAGTGTTACCCACATTGCTAACCGGTACACATTGTCTGTGCTCTTTCAGCAAGATCTCGGTGACCCTCAATGGCTAGCCGTAAGACGTGGACATGCTGTCGATATGATTCTGGCTTATTTAAAACCAGAGAAGTGAGTTGCTGCCCTAACCACTAAATCAACAATAAACGGCAATAGCCCATTGAACTTTCCAAGCTCGCCCATAGTCTATGAAATATGGACACGATAAACCCTAGCGGTATAACAACGGCTCACACAGCAGCGGTAGACAAAGGATCTACACCCGCCTTAACGCCTCTATCGGCTGTATCGTTTCCGACCCTGTCCGTGGTTCTCGTGCTGTTATTGCTGACCAGTGAACTCTCCTCCGCTTCAGAACGCTCACTTGCAAAGTACGCCTTTGGTTCTAGCGCCCTAACACTGGGTGTTGATCAGCCTGAAAATATTAGCCCGACCACCATTGATGCTGATGATGATGTTGTTCCTTCCTCCTTCATACAACCTGATGCAGAAACTCTTGGCTGGATAGACTATCAGCTGACCGATACAGTCATTCTTAATGACCGCGCTTCGACCAACATTCGCGGCCCTCCTACTCACGCTTAAGTTAGTTTTACATACCCGAATTTTACCGCAACGGACCAGACGAAGACCGTCAAACACGGTGTACATAGACTAAACTGTAGTCATGAGCATTGGCCCCGTTACCGTCGGGTATCTTATTAAAATTTAAGATAGAGGCATAAGCGATGAATACTCTACAACAAAATAAAGCAACAGCACTTAAAGCCGTTGGCGGACAAGTGTTTAAACGTTTACCGGTAAGAAGTCTTTCCGACAATTGTGGACTTGTCGATACCAAGCCAGAACTCAGTAGAGTCGACCTAGACTCTCCAGCAGCCACCATCATGGTTGATTTCACCGAAGTTCACGCCATCAATGTCAGCGAAACAGTTACCGTCGATGACGCTCTAGAGGTTATGCGCACCAACGGCATCCGCTCACTCATGGTACTTAATAAAGATGGTGAATTTACTGGCGTGATTACCGCGATGGATATCATGGGCCGGAAACCCATGGCTTACGCAAGCGAGTCAGGCACCTCACGTATTGACGTGCAGGTTAAAAATATCATGCTGCCAAAAAACAAGCTGAAAGCGATCTCACGCTTCGACGTAGAGTACGCCAGCTTAGGTGAACTCATGGGAGTCTTTAGCTCCTTAAACGAGCAGCATATTTTAGTGGTTGATGATACTGAGGAGAGAATGCAGATCAGCGGTATGTTTTCTGCCTCCGACTTCAAACGCGCGCTAGGCATCGACCCTGTTGATGCCAGTGTAGCGAAATCATTTTCTGACTTAGAACGAGTCATTCACGCCAACAAAGAGGTTATTTAACCGATCAAACAGCATGCAGGCAACTTAGTGTATAGCATCCGCTATTTTGCCTGACACTCACCTCTTTCATTTTAAGAGGTGAGTTCTTATTTATCGGATTCCGGCTGATTAACTGAACGGCGTGAGCACTGGATTGAGCTCATACTAGCCTATGTTCAATCCCTACACTTAAAGCTGACTCTCTATCGGTAACAATTCGAAGAAACCAGCCATGAACTCTCGCCAAAAACCTGCTTTCGGGTCGTTATAGTAGACCTGTTGAGTGTGCATATCCGTCCACTGTATCTGCTGGTTCTGCCAACTGAGTTGATACGCTGTCTTATCGAGATTACCGCTCATATCCGCCTTTAACCGCGTTGCTAGTTCAGGAGAGTCGATCACTACGCCTAGCTCAGTGTTGATAAAGGCTGATCGGGGATCAAGATTGAACGAGCCGATAAACACCCAGCGGTTATCAACAATAAACACTTTGGCATGCACGGCAGAGTTAGACGACAGGCTCCAGCTTTTGGGTTCAACATTTGGAGACAGCTTAATTTCATAGAGTTTAATGCCACCACGCAACAAGGCCTCTCGGTACTGGCTATAACCACCGTAGACGGCGACAACATCGGTCGCTGCTAGCGAGTTGGTAACAACTTGGATGCTGACACCGCTGCGTGCTTTATCCACTAACCGCTGGGTGCCTTTTTCTCCCGGCACAAAATAGGGGGACACCAAAAACAGCTCTTTTTGGGCCTGGTTAAATAACGTGAGTAGCCGTTCATAAACACGGGTTGGACTTTCTTTATCTGCGGTTTTGCTATCACTGGTGGCTAGGCTGGTGAATTCAGAATGGTCAGACCAAATGTCCACAGGCGCGTGATAAACCGCTAATTGACGCTGCTGTAGTCGTTCTAATAAAGGCAGGCTGGTGAGTTGCTCTTTATAGTCTGTGCTGGAAATTTTAATAAAGCTAGCTTGTAGGTCATCGCTGAGTTGTCGCTGCTCCTTTGGCGTGATTCGATGTGAGTTTAAAAGCCCCAGAGGAAAGGTAGCGCTACTGTTCCAATAATCATCAAAACTTTGTCGAGCTTGCGTCACGGAGGGGCCAGCGAGAAGTACATCCATGTCACCAAAATTGAGGTTTTGATTAGCGCCAAAATATTTATCGCCAATGTTTCGACCGCCTATGACCGCGAAACTACTGTCGGCGATCAGTGCTTTATTGTGCATGCGATGATTCAGTCGATCGAAGTCCCCTAGCATCTGTAACCAGCGCAGCGAGCGCCAATAAAACGGGTTGTAGAGCCGGACTTCAATGTTCGGATGCGCGTTAAGAACCGTCAACGGATAATCCTGCTGCCGGTAGCCGAGGTCATCCAGTAATAAACGAACCCGAACCCCTCTCTCAGCGGCTCTTAAAAGCCCCCAACTCGTTATCGCACCAGTAGTGTCGTGTTGATAGATGTAGTACTGAAGGTCGAGGCTACGTTCGGCGTTTTCTATCAAAGTGAGCCGAGAGGCTAAGGCATTAGCCCCTTCTTGCAGGAGGTATAAGCTGGATTGGTCGGAGTGCTTTGTCGCCGTCAATGTCGATGCGGCCGTTGCAACGAGAGCGCCTGAATCAGGAGGTGGCAAACTGTGGGAAGGTTGGATGCTGCTGCGGTCCGGTGCGCTGGCGCAACCGCTCAATAATAGAATCAATAGTGACAAGCTGAAGAATGTCTTATGCCGAAGTGCCTGAGCCGCCATTGAGAGAGATGCCGCTTTCACGTTTACCATCCTTGATCGTCACCTTATGTTATTGCCTGTAATCGTTATCGTTCCCTCTTTCTTCCAATCTTACTAGACAAACCTACTTAGTAACATTCACTTGCAGACAATGATGCTGTGTTAATCACTCATAAACAATGGGTTAATCACTCATAAACAGTGAGTTAGTCACAGCCATACGTTAAATGACGTATACGTAACAGCCCTTTGACGAATGGTCGATTTGCCTTGAATTTCAGATAGTAACGCTGAAGCGAATCATTAAGCGCTAGTCATGATGCGATGCACCCAACATGACTAGCCTTAGAAATCGAAATTTTAGGAGATCTGACCATGGCAGAAACCATTATCAAAGTTGACCTCAGTAAGTCAGCTTATGAAAACGACATGATTCACAACCGCTGGCACCCAGATATCCCAATGGTGGCGATGGTAAAACCTGGGGACGACTTCATTATTGAGTGTGTCGACTGGACAGGTGGTCAGATTAAGAATGACGACAGCGCAGATGACGTACGCGATGTCGACTTAACCCAAGTTCACTTCCTTTCTGGCCCTGTAGGCGTTGAAGGTGCTGAACCAGGTGACTTATTGGAAGTTGATATCCTTGATATCGGTACTTTCGAAGATAGCCAATGGGGTTTCAACGGTTTCTTCTCAAAAACTAATGGTGGTGGCTTCTTAACCGAACATTTCCCCGATGCACAAAAATCCATCTGGGACTTCAAAGGTATGTTCACCAGTTCACGCCACATCCCTGGTGTTGAATTTGCCGGTCTTATTCACCCGGGTCTTATCGGCTGCTTACCTGACAAGAAAATGCTCGACGAGTGGAACAAGCGTGAAGGTGGTTTAGTTGCTACCGATCCAGACCGCGTGCCACCACTAGCCGCATTGCCTTATGCAGACACTGCGCACATGGGTCGGATGACCGGTGATGCAGCAAAAGCAGCCGCAGCAGAAGGTGCACGTACGGTTCCGCCACGTGAACACGGCGGCAACTGTGACATTAAAGATTTATCGCGCGGCTCAAAAGTTTACTTCCCTGTTTATGTTGATGGCGGTGGCTTATCGGTTGGCGATTTACACTTCAGCCAAGGTGATGGTGAAATCACTTTCTGTGGTGCGATCGAAATGGCCGGTTGGATTCACATGCGCGTCAACGTTGTTAAAGACGGCATGAAGAAATACGGCATCAAAAATCCAATCTTCAAGCCAAGTAAAATGGCGCCTAAGTATGATGACTACCTTATCTTTGAAGGTATTTCAGTTGACGAATATGGCGAGCAAAAGTACCTCGACGTTCATGTTGCTTACCGTCAAGCCTGCTTAAATGCGATCAACTACTTAACCAAGTTTGGTTACACCCCCGCACAAGCATACTCACTGCTTGGTTGTGCTCCGGTTCAAGGACACATCAGTGGTGTGGTGGATATACCTAACGCCTGTGCAACGCTATGGCTACCTACAGACATCTTCGACTTTGATGTAAACCCGAATGCCGACGGGCCGAAGGTAGAAGTGGAAGGCAGCCTCGATCTTCCTCTGTCGAAAGATCTTTAAGGTCCGAAAGCGTTAAATAACAGAATTACGGGAGAATCATTCAATGCCAGTTTATGACTACAAATGTGCTGAACACGGTATTTTTCATGACCTTGCTACGATGGATAAGGCCGCAGAACCTTGCAAATGCCCACAGTGTGGAAAGATGAGCTCACGCATCATCATGATTCCACCTGAGGTGCTCGCCATGGCCCCAGACGCGAAGAAGTCGTTGGAGAAGAACGAGACAGCGCAACATCAGCCGATTATTTCTTCGGTCGATAGCCGACAAGAAGCCGCCGAACGCAAAGCCTATGCGCTAAAGCACGGCAAAGGTAAATCTTGTGGTTGCAGTAGTCATGCAGAAGCCGATACCAGCAGCCTGAAACAACAGGTGGTGTATCTTCCGGATGGCAGTAAGATTTTCCCGTCACAACGTCCTTGGATGATCAGCCACTGATCATCCTCTAGTGACTCCCGAGTGTAAGACTGTATACCTGCTTTGGGCCTCTTCGGAGGCCCTTTTTTATGGGTCATTCAATAAAAACGGGGGGTTCTCACCTGCACAAATATGGCGAAGTAATCATCAAGAATAGTTAAGTACTGCTCATCACTTGTGCACACACCTCTCAGGATTCTGCATAAAGACCGGTCCACTTAATCGTCACGAACAGCTCTTGCTAACGCTCCAGCTCAATCGCTGTCCTCAAAAAGAAAAAACCAACCTTTTCCCAACCTTCCTTTCCTATATTGCCCCTAACGAGGCCAAGCCTCGGCTCACCATAACTGATAAAAATAGAGGAACGAGTATGCAATACGCAAACCCAAATACTGCAAACGCCGTCGTAAACTTCAAAGAACGTTATGAAAACTTTATCGGTGGCGAGTGGAAAGAACCGGTTAATGGGCAATACTTCGATAATATTTCCCCTGTTAATGGACAACCCTTCTGCCAAATACCTCGCTCTAGCCAAGAAGATATTGAGCTCGCGTTAGATGCAGCCCATGCAGCAAAAGACGCCTGGGGCAAAAAGTCTGTCACAGAACGTTCGAACATCCTGCTTAAAATTGCTGATCGTATCGAAGCTAATCTTGAGCTATTAGCCGTCGCCGAAACTTGGGACAACGGTAAGGCAGTACGAGAAACTCTCAACGCTGATATCCCGTTATGCGCTGACCACTTTCGTTATTTCGCCGGTTGTTTACGTGCACAAGAAGGCTCAATTAGCGAGATTGATGAACACACCATCGCTTATCACTTTCATGAACCCTTAGGTGTTGTCGGCCAAATTATCCCTTGGAACTTCCCATTGCTAATGGCTTCGTGGAAGCTAGCACCCGCCTTAGCATCGGGGAACTGCGTGGTGTTGAAGCCCGCTGAACAAACCCCTGCATCCATTTTAGTATTAATGGAGTTAATTGGTGACCTGCTGCCAGCGGGTGTTCTTAATATCGTCAATGGTTATGGTGAAGAAGTCGGCAAAGCCCTCGCTACCAGTAAGCGAATCGCTAAAATCGCCTTTACCGGCTCTACCCCTGTCGGCGCATTAATCATGAAATATGCTGCAGACAACATTATCCCTTCAACTGTAGAGCTAGGCGGCAAGTCACCTAACATCGTCTTCGCTGATGTGATGAACCATGAAGATGAGTTCCTAAGCAAAACAGTCGAAGGCGCAGTGTTGGCATTCTTCAACCAAGGCGAGGTTTGTACCTGCCCTTCTCGCTTATTGATTCAAGAAGATATTTACGAAAAATTCATCACCATGGTAAAAGAACGTGCGGCGCAAATTAAACGCGGCAACCCGTTGGATACCGAGGTAATGGTCGGTGCACAAGTGTCTCTTGAACAGTACGAAAAGATCCTTAGTTACATCCAAATTGGTAAAGATGAAGGTGCTGAGGTTATTGCTGGTGGCGAAGTTGAATCACTGCACGATGATTACAACAAAGGCTATTACATTCAACCGACGTTACTCAAAGGTAGTAACGACATGCGCGTATTCCAAGAAGAGATCTTTGGCCCGGTGGTTTCTGTGGCAACTTTCAAAGACGAAGCAGAAGCCTTAGCCATTGCTAACGACACGGAGTTCGGTTTGGGTGCGGGCCTTTGGACTCGTGATATGAATGCGTCTTATCGCATGGGTCGCGGTATTCAAGCCGGCCGTGTTTGGACTAATTGCTACCACTTATACCCCGCGCACGCCGCTTTTGGCGGTTATAAAAAATCGGGGGTTGGCCGTGAAAACCACAAGATGATGCTAGATCATTATCAGCAAACCAAAAACCTACTGGTCAGCTACGATATTAACCCGCTTGGCTTCTTCTAAGTCGAGGATGTTTTGACGAAATAGTCTAAACTGACGCTAGACCCAGAAGAGCAAGGACGCTCTTCTTTAGCGGTTTAGTAGACTGTGTTTTGCGGTTTCACTAAAATCCAACAGTAGCATTCCCACCAACAACGCCGCTAGTTACTGTGAGTCTGAATCAGCTCGGCCAAGCGTTCCCGCACCAACTCGCTCCCGCCTGTGGTATCGCATAGTTTATCTAATAAAACGGCAGCATCATCACAATTATTGAGCACTTGGCTCATGCCTGCATCGATGCAATTCCGCCACTCACTGAGCTCGGGTGAGTTTGACTGCGCAAGTAATGAACCACGGTAAAGCTCAAAGGCTTCATCAGTACGTTGCTGCCGAATCGTTTGCCAAATTTGAATAAAATCAGCCCACACTGGCACCTGTAAGCGATAAGGTCGTGAACCAATTTGTCCATCAAGTGCACCGCGTAAATGTGATAATTCAGACTTTAACGTCGACGTTGAAACGGCTGCATCACCATACAAAGCTGCATGAAAGCCCTCAAGACTCAAGCCCTGCGGATTTAATGCCAGCAAGCAGAGTATTTCTACTTGGCGCATTTGTAGGTGTAACTCTTTGCCCCTGAACAACACCCGCGGTTGGCCCATCGCATGTATTTCCAACTCCGCTCGCGGTAAATTTTGCGGTAAACCCGCCGCAATAGAGCGTGCTAGTTCTGTGACTGCCGCCTCGCCTAAAGGGTTATGGCAATTCCACGTGCTGGATAGATCTAATGTACCCACACATTGCCCTGACTGCGGATGGATAATTGGTGCGGCATAACACACCCAATCATGTACAAACGGTAAGTAATGCTCCGATGAAAAAACCGTCACAGAGCGACGAAGCCGCAGTGATAGCGCAATTGCATTGGTCCCCACAGAGCGTTCATCCCAATGCCCACCGGCC
>JBLXCH010000044.1:0-24479 GCA_048265065.1 Motiliproteus sp.
CACTATTCAAATTGCTTTTATCTACTCAGCTAAGCAAACACTCAACTATGCAACTTTCCAAGCGGCACGGCTGGCGGCGGTAAATAACGCCAGCTATAGCTCGATGCGCCGAGGATTAATTCGCGGTTTAGCACCACTTTATACTTCTTCAGGTAGCTTGGATGATGTAGCAGGCGCCGTGCGTGATGGTGCGAGTAATAATGACGGAGTGCGTGATGCTCAAAGTGAGGTCGATGACTACACGCGAATTATTCGGTTGAGCCCAAGAGCTTCTGCGTTTATTGAAGGAGGCAGTGGAGCCGGAGTGAAAAATGCAGATGGGGTCGTGGAGATACCTAACGATAACCTCATGTATCGCGACAGTTCTGCCAATGTTGATGGTGTCAGTATACAAGATGCTAATTTGCTAAAAATTCGTGTGCAGTATTGCTACAAACTGATGGTGCCTATCGTCAATAAGATCATTGGTAGTTTGAGCGAGCTAAATAATACGCGGCCCGCGTCGGATTATCATGAACATGACACTGTTGGGGATCCTCGATTTGCAGATCGCAACAAAGGGTTTGTTGATGATGCCGCCGCGCTTTCATCCAGTTTGGCGAGCTATGACGACCTATGTTCCGGTAATGGTGACGAAGATCGAGCTGACGGTCTAACAGGCTTTGTCATTATGTCTGAAGCGATTGTTCGCATGCAGTCTCCGGCACAAGAAGAAGATCCTGATGAGGATTACGAGGCGGTAATGTGTGACGGCGACCGCATGGTGTGTCCTTAAGTCAATGACAAAACAGGCGGCAAATGGTTCTCAGTGTCAACGACACGATCAGCTATAATTTAAGTACGTCGTTTTGTGATGAGGATACTGTTTGGTTTGGTAATGGTTATTCCGGTCGCTTACGTTGGGAAGTGGCTGCCTTGTGCTAATTGGTTTGCCGGTTGGAAGTCATCGCTTTCTCGTTGAGTTCTTTTTTGTTGTTTACGGCGAATCAACAAAAACCTTACTGAGTTGATGGTCTAATGTCGCTCAACCTAGGCTGAATTTGTTATCATCCCTCTTTTGCTCTTCATGTTGTTCATTTAGGTCGTAAATGTTTTTGTTAATTGTAACCTGAGTGGTCAAGTTATCTTTTGTTTAGTTAGTTGGATAAACGCTTATGCAACCGAAAGTTGCCATTATTATGGGCTCGAAAAGCGACTGGGAAACCATGCAGCCAGCCACGGAAATCCTGGACCGTTTAGGTGTTACCTATCAGGTTGAAGTCGTTTCGGCGCACCGTACGCCTGATAAACTATTTTCTTTCTCAGCGGCAGCCGCTGATGCGGGTTTTCAGGTCATTATTGCGGGCGCTGGTGGCGCTGCTCATTTGCCTGGAATGGTTGCGTCTAAAACACGTCTGCCGGTCTTAGGTGTGCCTGTTCAAAGTCGTGCTTTAAATGGCATGGATAGTCTGCTTTCTATTGTACAAATGCCTAAAGGTGTCGCTGTTGGTACGTTGGCAATCGGCTCTGCCGGGGCTTTTAATGCAGGCTTGTTGGCGGCGCAAATGTTAGCGAATAATGATACTGATCTAGCGGCTCGTGTAGATGCATTTCGTCTAGAGCAGACGGAAACAATTTTAGACAATCCAGACCCTAGAGTTGTTTGAGGAAAGCGTTCAATGAGCAAGTTGTGGGTAATAGGGGCAGGTCAATTAGGTGCGATGATGCGCCATGCTGCCATGCCATTAAATATTGATGTAGAACCTGTTGATTTTAACGATCCCAATGTGCAAATTTCAGTCGGCGAGAATGATTTTGTCACCGCTGAAATTGAGCGCTGGACAGAAACGGCAGCAACGCGACAACTATCGAGTAATCCAAATTTTTGCAATCTGGATGTATTCCCGATTATTGCGGATCGTTATACCCAAAAATCAAAATTGGACGAGCTAGGTATACCGACGGCGCCCTGGCAGTTAGTTGATGGTGCAACAACAGCAGAGGCTTTATACCAGCAAATAAACGATACAGTGCTACTAAAACGTCGCACGGGCGGTTATGACGGTCGAGGTCAATTTTGGTTGAAGCAAGCCGAAGCGACTGAAGTACCAGAAGGTTGGCATGGTGAAGCCATTGCTGAGAAAAAAATCCCTTTTGATGAAGAAGTTTCACTGGTAGGGGTTAGAGCAAAAAATGGCGATATGTATTTTTATCCGTTGGCGCGAAATCTTCATCTTGATGGCATTTTAATGGCATCAATCTCGCCGTTAGATCGGTTGTCTCATTTGCAACCCCAAGCCGAATCAATGTTGGGTAAGTTGTTGTCATCATTAGATTATGTAGGTGTGATGGCAATGGAATGCTTCCGCGTTGGTGACGAATTGATGGTTAACGAGTTAGCGCCGCGAGTGCATAACAGTGGTCACTGGACGCAAGCTGGCGCCAGTATCTCCCAATTTGAGTATCATGTTCGAGCAGTCACTAACCTACCCTTGGCGGCACCAACGGTTAAGGGTTATTCAGCGATGATTAACCTGATTGGTGTGGAGCGCAATGATGACTGGCTTAGCGTCCCTGGTGCTGAATTATACTGGTACGGAAAAGAAGTCCGACCCGGGCGAAAAGTTGGACATATCAATATCTGCCAACCTAGTACTGAATTATTGGCTGCATCGCTTCAACAACTAAGTGGTTTGTTTCCTGCGCCTTATCCTGAAGTGTTTGATTGGGTTCAGGGCGATTTACTGAGCTAGATTCGCTGCTATGTAGTCCGCTTTACGAGAGTTTATGCGGCGCTAGGTGTAGTGGGGACTTAAAATCGACCTCAGCGTTAACCGTATCGTTTGTGCACGCCGTCGTGCAATATAGGATTTAGATTCAATGGCTAATGCCGAATTTGTTAACGAAATTAAAAAGCGAAGAACTTTCGCTATCATCTCGCACCCTGATGCGGGTAAAACTACCATCACCGAAAAACTCCTATTGTTCGGGAACTTGATTCAGAAAGCCGGTACGGTAAAAAGTCGTAAAAGTGACCGCCATGCAACCTCTGATTGGATGTCAATGGAGCAAGAACGGGGTATTTCTATTACGTCGTCGGTCATGCAGTTTCCCTATAATGGGCGCATGGTGAACCTGTTGGATACACCAGGGCACGAGGACTTCTCGGAAGATACTTATCGTACATTAACCGCGGTTGATTCAGCTTTAATGGTGGTCGACGGCGGTAAGGGTGTCGAAGATCGCACCATTAAATTAATGGATGTTTGCCGTTTACGTGACACGCCGATTTTTTCTTTCGTTAATAAAATGGACCGTGATATTCGAGACCCTATTGATCTTTTAGATGAGATTGAAGAAGTCTTAAAAATTTCTGCGGCACCCATTAACTGGCCGATAGACATGGGTAAGCAGTTCAAAGGGGTTTATAACCTTTACACTGATGTCATTCATGTTTACCAGCAAGGGCAGGGGCACACAATTCCAGAAGATCGACAGATCAAAGGCATTGAGTCTGATGAAGCCAAGCAGTTGCTAGGTGATATCTATGATGATTTCTTGGACGAGATGGAGTTAGTTCGAGGTGCGACAAATGAGTTCGATCAAGACGCCTTTCTTGCCGGTAAGTTAACTCCAGTTTTCTTTGGAACCGCGTTAGGTAATTTTGGTGTTCGAGAAATGCTGAACGATTTTGTTGAGTGGGCGCCAGCACCTCCTGCACGAGCAGCGGAACAACGAATGGTTGAAGCGTCTGAAGAGGCTTTTTCAGGTTTTGTATTTAAAATTCAGGCGAATATGGACCCTAAGCACCGAGATAGAATTGCCTTTATGCGGGTTTGTTCTGGTTCTTATAGTAAAGGTATGAAGATGCGTCATAGCCGTACAGGCAAAGACGTTAAGATTTCTGATGCCGTCACATTTTTGGCCGGCGACCGGGCTGATGTTGAAGAGGCGTGGTCAGGAGATATTATTGGACTGCATAATCACGGGACAATCCAGATTGGTGATACTTTTACTTCAGGCGAAGAGCTTAAGTTCACCGGTATTCCACATTTTGCGCCAGAATTGTTTAAGTTGGTACGGACCAAGGACCCACTTAAATCTAAGCAGCTGCAGCGAGGTTTGCAGCAATTATCAGAAGAAGGTGCGGTGCAGTTATTCCAACCGTTTAAGAACAACGATCTGATTCTTGGCGCTGTTGGTCAATTACAGTTTGACGTCGTTATGTTCCGTCTTAAAGATGAATATAAAGTGGACTGTATTTATGAGCCTATTAGTGTACAAACGGCTCGTTGGGTTGAGTGTGATGATGACAAAATGCTCGATGAGTTACAGCGCAAAGCGCATGATAACCTTGCGCTAGACGGCGGTAAGCTACTGACTTATTTGGCGCCAACGCGAGTTAATTTAAGCCTGACTGAAGAACGTTGGCCTGATGTTCGGTTTAGGGCTACGCGTGAGCATTAAGTCCAGATGTTGTTATTAATCTAGACGTTGGGATTGGTTAGGCTAACTTGCTGTTTTTAAACACATGTTTTTTTTGAATGTCAGCTTTTCTTACGGTTTTTATGCAATATGGTGGCGATAGCTTAAAACCCCTTTAAAAACAATAGGATAAAAAAAGGCATATTTTTTGCTTTATATTCATCATAATGTAAATAAACGAGGATTCAGGTTTGCATTTACCCAAGTCGCTATATGAAATATTGCCATATACGTACTTATTGTTAGGTGCGATGTTGATTGTTAGTCTCGACTCACCCTTTACGTATGCTTCAGGCGCTTTGTTGTACATGGCGGGAGCTGCAGTATGGGTGGTGCGGTCTTCTCATCGTCGCAAAAATAATAGTCAGGAAATTCAGAATCGCCGCGGCCTTGTGGTGTTTCCCGAAAAGTTGTATGAGTTTTTACCTTTCGCCTATATGGGTTTAGGTATCGTGCTTGCTACCGCTTTTTCTAATCCTGTTGCCTACTTGTCGGCATTCGTACTTGGTTTTGCTGGTGCTTTAGTTTGGTTAATTCGTGCCATCTATCGCAGCCAAGCTGCACAGGAAGTTGTGAGCTGAGAGGGATCTCGGCACCATAAATTGCATACCATTTGCTCGTTCTGAGCGTTTTATTATCAGTCAATGATAGACTGAGAGTAATGAACTTTTTCGACACCCATTGCCACTTAGATTTCTCCGTATTTGATCCTATTCGTTCACAGGTGCTAGATAGCTGTGAGTGCAATGGTGTCTCTCGTATCTTGCTGCCTGGTGTGAGTGCTTCCCATTGGGAAAGGCTGCTAAAGCTTGCCGAATCTGATGATCGTTTTTTGGTTGCGCTAGGTTTGCATCCTTGTTTTCTCGCTGAGCACAAGGTTGAGCATATTGAGCTGTTAACGTGTTTTATAAAGGACTTTTCGGTTGCTGCTGTTGGTGAAATTGGGTTGGATTTTTGGGCGGGAACGGAAACAAAGTCACTACAGCTTGAGCTGTTAGATGCTCAGCTGGAATTGGCACGAGAAGCGATGTTGCCAGTTATCTTGCACTCACGGAAAAGTCATGATGTGTTAATCAGCCGTCTCCGTCGTGTTGGCGTTGAGCAAGGTGTGGTTCACGCATTTTCAGGTAGCTGGCAGCAGGCGGTTGCGTTTTTAGATCAAGGTTTGAAGCTCGGTCTTGGTGGAACGTTGACTTATCCTCGAGCGAATAAGCTTAGAGAAATAGTGAAACGGTTACCTTTAGATGCAATGGTGTTAGAAACCGATGCGCCAGATATGCCGCTAAATGGACGCCAGGGTAGTTTGAATCGTCCGGATTATCTACCGGAGGTGTTCGCTGTGTTGTGCGAGCTTCGCGATGAAGACCCAGCAGTTCTAGCTCAATGTCTTTGGGATAATAGCGTGCAATTATTTGCAAGGGCTAGTTAAGTTAACTTAAGTTAAATTCACTTCGCCCTTGGTCTTTTTTCGTACTTAAGCTATCGGTTAGCACATATCGCTGAATGGGTTTTCGGTTTCAAGTTCTACTGGTTGATCGTAGCCGGGAATGCGAATCTCTTTACTGCTGATCTCTAAATCATCGCCATCTAGTACGTTGTGACCAAACAAGTACGTTGGGTTTACTTTGCCTTCAGTAGATAGCTTGTCGTACTCAGCCGCCTTCTCAAGCGTACCCTCACGTTTATCCATGTAGCGGTGAAAAGCGTCTTTACCGTGTTTCTTTTCTAGCATCTGATTGGCGATGTGAGGGCCGAGTAGGACAGCGCTGGCATTGTTGCCACCAAAACCTTTTGAGTTAAGTAAAACTGAATCTATCCCTTGGCTACCAACTTCAATGTCATCTTTTTCAAAACGTAAGTTTGAATCGTTCACATCATCGGCCAGTTGGTCCATGGTGTGAATGCCGGGAATATATCCATAGGCCCAAGTGCCAAGAGAGATGGCAAGTTGGTCGCCACCAGCAACTCCTTGAGAGTGACCTAAGTAGCTCTTGATTGCTGCAACTGGCCAATGACTAATGCCGAAAGCTTTGGCTGTTTCATTGATGACATGCGACTCAGTGACACGGTTTTGCGGTGTGCTTGTGCCGTGAGCTTGAACGAAGCTGCGTTGCTGAAGGGATTCTTCACCGAGCATGCTTTTCACTAATGCGGCAGCTTTACCCATGGTGATGTAGTTGCCGATGCCAGGTGCAGAAATTGATTTTTTGTAACCATCGGCATTTACAAACACCTCCGGTACAGCGCCATGGATCGTGGCGCCAAGCTCCATTGCCAGTTCATCATCGCAAAGGATGGAATACTGTGATGACTCACCCATTGTGAAGCCGCAGTTCATGGCGAAAGGGCGGCAGGCGCGACGATAATCAACATCGGTCAGTCGCGTTAGATTGTCTAGCGCTAGTAACTCGTGATCTTCGGCAAGAGCGCCCATGGAGCGAAAACCTTCAATAACTTCAGGCAAGATTGGTGCATCACTGCCACCCACTAGCACCATGCGTCGACGTCCGCTTCGGATATCAGCAACAGCCGTGCGTAAGTTATATAAATAAGTAGCACAGGCACCAAGCCATGTGCCGGTGGCTCCTAAGTTACCTAATAAATAAGCGTTAACAAAGTCGCCAGGCATTTGTCCGAAGCCCAGAGGCATAAGTTTAGAGGTGGTTCTTTTGCCGATAGATGGATTTTTGAGTAGCCCGCCAAAACCAAGGTCATCAAGTTGACCGATAGAATTGCCAGCGTAAACCGCAACCTCATCAGGAGAGAGCTTGCTGCGAATTTCATCCCAAGGAATACCAATCGAGCTGACTGCATCTGAAGCGCTGTAAACGGTCATTTGCAAGCTGCGGGGATGGTTTCTTGACTGGTAAAGCGTGCCTGGTTTAAAGCCAGTAGGTAGTTGTCCTGCTGACTGGACTAGTGCAGTTTGATGGTCTTTAAATATTAAATCCAGCGGCGCGGTGGTTGTGACTTCAACCAGATTGTTTTCTAGCTCGCGCACTTGCCAATCTTCGGGTACGTGAGTAGGTAGCTGCCTTTTTTTAAGTGTGAATGTGTTTGCTTGATTCGGCGATATATTGGCTTGCTTATTAAATGTTACGTTATTAACGTCAAACCAGTCTGGGTGTATACGACGAATTAAAGTGTTGTCCAGTATGTGCTGACGATAGATATCAGTAACCTGGTTTTTTTGTAAGGTTTCACCACGGGCATCAAGAAAACCGTTTTCTTCGGGCGAGACGACGTTCATTAAAGTGGCAAGTCCGAGCAAGGTATCTTGAGCGTCGTTGTCGTTGATTTTATCGAGTACTAAACGGCGATAAGCATGGTGAAAAGAAGATCTGCCAGCAGGGCTAACTCCCCCAAAACCAATAATTACAGGTAAGTGAGACAACTAATATTCCTCGGGACAATGACGGGTGGCGCACTTTAACTAAACGAGCATTTTATATTTTGCGACTAGCTCTGGCTAGCACTAACTGTTTTTTGCAGGCCACTTTGTGAAAACATAACCGTTTATTGGTGTTAATAGACCCGGTTATCGACTTAAGGCACAATGCCAAAAGGGTTTGATTTGGATTGCTTGATTTTGCCAAGAGGGTGTTATGCGACTGTTTGTACTTCCCATTGTCGGTGTGTTTCTTTTGCTTGCTGGATGTCAGTCTGTTGACCCTTACGCATATGAGCAAGAACAAAAACGTCAGTCCGCGTATGAGCCAAACTTGATGACTCGTCATGTACTGGGCCTTAAAAAAGAAAATGCGAATGTCTCCCGCACGGCTCCTTTAGGTGGTCTTTCCGAGGCTAATGCAAATCATTATATGGCGCAGCAAACAGAAGCATTGCAACAAGAGTTAGGCGATACTGGTGTAAGTGTAGAGCGCAAGGGCAATGAAATTCACCTAATCATGCCTGGGAACATCACGTTCGGTTCAGATGCTCATGAACTGCAACCCTCTTTTTTACCCATTCTCGATGCGGTTGCGCGTGTGCTTATGCATTTCGATCAAACCTTGTTGGATATTACTGGCTACACAGATAGTCGTGGTAAAGAAGCTTATAACAAACAGCTTTCGATTCTTCGGGCAGAAGCCGTAGAAAACTATTTGATTAATTACGGCATTGCTCAACCGCGAATTAATAGTGAAGGAATGGGGGAGGCGAATCCCGTTGCCTCTAATAAAACAGAAGAAGGTCGTGCCAAAAATCGACGTGTTGAGCTGAAAATCAGTGCGATTCGTTAGCGTAGCTCAGGTTGGTAAATGGGATCTTGTCTCTTCAATTATTTCTAACAGCATCGCTAACTGATGGTGAATCAACCTGTTGTTGGCGCTGAACGCGTTAAAATTAAGGGAGTTAGAATGCAAAATATTCCGTATTCTGAAACGGATATTAAAAGGCTTGGCTGGCATTGTCGCCGGGGCATGCTAGAGCTGGATGTTATTTTAGGACCTTTTTTAGAGAAACATTTTCGTCAGTTGCCGTTCTCAGATCAGCAATGTTTTGAAAAACTTGTGGCCTGTGAAGATCAGGATATTTTCGCTTGGGTGATGAAGCATGCAGAGCCTGACGATGAGAACTTGAAGAGAATTGTTGACGTAGTGTTAGGCCATGTTTCGCCCTGATTGTGTTGATATTAAGCCTTCTCGCCAGTGTTTTGTTTTTATTGGTTTGCTCGTTTTTCTTTGTTTGTTAAGTGGTTGGCTCGCCAATGTGAACTCCGTCTTTTTTCTTTTGTTAATTTCTCTTCTTGTTGTTGCCAGATATCTTTTTAGGCAGTACGTGTTTTTGCTCAATACTCAGGCTGTGGTTGGTGTTGTCTGGAAGGCATCCGGTTGGTGGTTACTGCTGAAAAATGGTGAAATGAAAGCCGTTTTTCTCGACTCTGCTTCAGTGGTTAGTCGCCATGTGCTTTTTTTATCTTTTGTTGATGAGGCTGAGGGCGACACTAAAAGGCGATGGTTTAATAAATGGGGTTCGCATCGTCATTCTGTGCTGCTTTTTGCTGATTCAGCGGACTCTAAAAGCCTGCGTCGTTTGCGTGTTTGTGTGCTGCAGGCTAAAAACCAGCCTGCAGTAGCTAGCGAGAACGGGTAGGCCAATCGAAGTCGATAGGCGTTAATACGGTATCGCGCTGCTCTGGCGCCATCTTCGGGTAGTTGAGTGTGAAGTGAAGCCCGCGGCTTTCTTTACGTAACATTGCTGAACGTATAATGAGTTCAGAAACCAAGGCTAGATTACGCACTTCGAGTAAATCTTTGCTGATTTTGTAGTTGCTATAGTAATCGGTGATTTCCTGCTGCAGCATGCGAATTCGGTTTAGTGCTCGCTGGAGTCGTTTATCCGTTCTCACAATGCCAACGTAGTCCCACATGAATCGGCGCATTTCATCCCAGTTGTGCGAAAGCACAACATCTTCATCAGAGTCGGTAACTTGGCTTTCATCCCAGAAAGGAACTTCCGGAAGTTTTTCCTGATCATCTAGTGAATCCAGAATGTCATTGGCAGCGTTAGTGCCAAAGACAATGCACTCAAGAAGAGAGTTGCTGGCCAGCCGGTTGGCCCCATGAAGGCCGGTGAATGAGGTTTCACCAACGGCATACAACCCATCGATATCCGTCCGTCCAGAGGTGTCGGTCATGACTCCACCGCAAGTATAGTGCGCTGCAGGGACAACAGGGATGGGCTCTTTTGTGATGTCGATGCCGTACTCTTTGCACTTCGCATGAATGGTAGGGAAGTGGCTAGTAATAAATTCTTTAGGTTTGTGAGAAATATCCAAATAAACACAATCGCAGCCGAGGCGTTTCATTTCGTGGTCAATGGCGCGGGCAACAATGTCTCGAGGAGCCAGCTCTTCACGTTTGTCGAAATGCGGCATAAAGCGCTTGCCGTTCGGTAAGAGTAGTTTTCCGCCTTCGCCACGTACAGCCTCAGAAATCAGAAATGACTTGGCATTCGGGTGATAAAGGCAGGTTGGGTGAAATTGATTAAATTCCATGTTTGCTACACGGCAGCCTGCGCGCCACGCCATGGCAATGCCGTCACCGGATGCACCATCGGTATTGCTGGTGTACAAATAAGCTTTGCTTGCACCGCCGGTTGCTAATACAACAAATGGTGCCATGTACGTTTTTACGTGGCCGCTTTTTTGGTCGAGAACATAAGCACCGACGCAGCGGTTAGTTGCTAGACCTAGCTTGCGTCGAGTAATTAGGTCGACACCTACTGAATGAGTGAAAATATCAATGTTGGGATGTTTTTTTGCACGCTTTTGTAATGTTTCTGCAATAGCTCGACCGGTTGCGTCGTCCGCGTGGACGATGCGACGATGACTGTGTCCACCTTCTTTGGTTAAGTGTAATTTTCCATCGTCTTGCCGAGTAAATTTAACGCCTTGCTCGAGGAGCCAGTTAATGCTGCGCTCGCCGTTTTCTACGGTGCACTTAACCGCGTTTGGATGACTCAGTTCGCTACCTGCAATCATCGTGTCTTTAATATGATTTTTAGCGCTGTCACTAGGGTCAATGACGCCTGCTATACCGCCCTGCGCCAGCCAAGTCGAACCTGCGGTTAAATCCCCTTTACTAAGGACGGCTACTCGCGCTTTGTCAGCAACATTAAGTGCCATTGTTAAGCCAGCTGCGCCGCTACCAATAACTAGCACATCGTAGTGATATTGTTTGCTCATAGATTTTTAAAGCGCCTAACACGGTGGAGTGAATCAGCAAAATTGACAATACGGTGTCACTTAAATGACGGCCCATAATAGCTAACTACAAATTGTCTATGCAACTTTGGAACTATCTTGCAATTTCTGCATCCTACTCTCAGAAGTTTGATAAAAGTCCTTTCTGGGTCGGAACTCTGAGTTCCAACGGTTGTATAACTACCGGCGAAGGGGTAGGTTTCCAAGGTTGCAAAAAAATACTTCGCAGAAAAAGGGCTTTAGAGATTGTCAGCAGGAAATCAGTCGCTAACTGATCAGCAGTTAGTGAAACGAGTGAAAGACGGTGATAAGCGAGCATTCGATTTATTGGTTCGCAAATATCAACATAAAATTATTGGCCTAGTGGGGCGTTATGTCTTTGACTCACACGAGGCTATGGATGTTGCACAGGAAGCTTTTATCAAGGCCTATCGGGCTTTGCCAGGGTTTCGGGGCGATAGTGCGTTTTATACGTGGATGTATCGAATTGCGATCAACACCGCGAAAAACCACTTGGTTGCCAGAGGCCGGCGCCCACCTGATGTCGACGTTGATATTGGGGATGCGGCATATCAGCCAGCCAACGAAATGTTGCAGGAACTCGATACGCCGGAAAATAACTTATACAAGGATGAGTTGGAAAAAGCGGTTTATAAAACCCTAGACCAACTACCAGAAGATTTACGGATGGCGTTGACGCTGCGTGAATTTGAAGGGATGAGTTATGAGGAAATTGCACAGGTCATGGATTGCCCAGTTGGTACTGTAAGGTCAAGAATCTTCCGCGCACGTGAAGCCGTTGACCGAGTAGTGAAACCAATGATGAATGAATTTGACTAAGAAATAGTAAGTGGGCCACTCGCGCTAACTGACCTGTTAGACACCGGCATAGGCTTGCATCGAGGTATATGATGAACGAAAACGTCAACCAATCGCTCTCCGCCATGATTGATGATGAAACTGAGTCTTTTGAGACTCGCCGAACGCTTGATCAGCTAGATGATGAAGCCATCCAAACATGGTCACGCTATAACCTAGTGAGTGCAGCCTTGAAAGGTGAGGAAATGCCTCGTCTGGATATCAGCAAACAGGTGATGCAAGCGCTGGAGGACGAACCTGCGCTACAGATTGAAAAAGATAAAACCGGCTTTTTCGCTAAACCTGTTGCCAGTGTTGCTATAGCCGCATCGGTTACTGCTATGGTGATATTTGGTGTGCAGTCCTTCCAAACTACAGGGACTTCGGCATTACAGGTGAGCCAGCAGTCCTCTCCGGCACCTAATGTGGTATTACCTGCGCAGCAAACGCCCAACGCGGCATTAATGCCTGCCCAGTACGGCTCGTTACCTGCGCCTACCGCAAGCCTTAATACCGCTGAAGTTATTCGCTTAGATGATGAGGTTGGTAAATATATTCAGCAGCATCAGTCGATGCGTGATTTAGGAGATAAAGAATGGGTGGCTCACTGGCTACCAAAAGGGTATCTACCGTTAAGTCATGATGTTCATCATGATACTGAAGTCATGCGATTTACCGATGGGGACAAAGTGATTTCTATCTTTGTGGAGCCGAATGCAAAAGTTCAACAACCGGAAGGCGTTGTGCATTCTGGAGACACGGTTGCGCTGAGTAAGAAAAAAGGGTCTCAGCTCGTTACTGTCGTTGGTGACATGCCCCTGCTTGTTGCTGACCGTATCGCCAGCTCCGTTCACCACGCTCAGTAGGTTAGTCCTGTGTTAGAAGAGTCGGGAGAAGTTCTAGCCATTGTTGACGACGGTGTGCTTGTGCAAACCATTCGTCAAAGTGCTTGTTCTAGTTGCTCTGCGGCCAAGGGCTGTGGTCAAAAAATGCTAGCGTCTGTCGGTCAAGGTCAGCGTTTTGAAGTCCTTGCTGACAACCCGTTGCACCTCACTTTGCAGGCAGGGGATCAGGTGACTTTGGGTTTGGCTGAAACGGCATTACTCAAAGCATCGATGCTAGCTTATATGCTTCCTTTATTTTTACTGGTGATTTTTGCTGCGTTGGCTCAGTGGCTTGGTGCAGCTGAACCTATCGTGATTCTTGTTGCTATTGTGGGGTTAGTCGCTGGCCTATTAATGACTAAATGGCAAGTAAACACCGCAGCAAGCGAAGAATATCAACCGCAAATTTTACGTTTAAATTCTAAAACTTAACGTTAACGTTTTGACTGTGAGAGGTTACTGGTATGTTGAAACAGCCACTTTCAGCGATCTTTAGTGCTGTCCTTCTTATCTGTAGTTATGCTTATGGCAACGCCGTGATGGCGGGATCCTTGCCCGACTTTACTGAGTTAGTTGAAGAGGTTTCACCCTCGATAGTGAATATCAGTACGGTGCAAAACACGGATGTCAGCAATGTCCGTTCACCTATGCAGCAGTTGCCAGAAGACGTGCCTGAAATTTTTAAACATTTCTTTGGTGATCGTTTTGGCGAACAATTCAAACGCTCGCCTCAGCCGCGGATGCATCCGCAATCCTTAGGTTCTGGTTTCATTATATCTAAAGACGGCTTTATTCTGACCAACAATCATGTGGTTGAAAATGCGGATCAAATTATGGTGCGGTTGAGCGACCGTAGTGAGCTTGAAGCCAAGTTGATTGGTGCTGATCCCCGTTCCGATATTGCGTTGCTGAAAGTCGATGGAAAAAACCTACCAGCGGTGGATCTTGGTGATTCAGATAAATTGAAAGTCGGTGAGTGGGTGCTTGCTATTGGTTCGCCTTTTGGTTTCGATTATTCAGTAACGGCGGGTATCGTTAGTGCCACAGGGCGTAGTTTGGCGAATGAAAATTATGTACCTTTTATCCAGACTGACGTAGCGATTAATCCCGGAAACTCGGGCGGGCCTTTGTTTAATTTAGAGGGTGAGGTTGTGGGTATTAACTCGCAAATTTATACACGCTCTGGTGGATTTATGGGTTTATCTTTTGCTATTCCGATGTCCGTGGCAATGGATGTGGTTCAGCAAATTAAAGCCAAAGGCTATGTCGCACGAGGTTGGTTAGGTGTTTATATCCAAGAGGTGAGTAAGAATCTTGCCGAGTCATTTGGTTTGGATAAGCCAGCAGGTGCGTTAATTACTAAGGTTACTGCCGGTAGCCCCGCTGAAAAAGGCGGTCTGAAAGAAGGTGATATCATTACTAAATTTAATGATGAGCCGGTCAATAAATCGTCGGAATTACCGTTTTTAGTGGGCAGTGTTCCGCCGAATGAGAAAGTGCACTTGTCGATTGTTCGTGATAGCAAGAAGAAATCGATATCTCTAACGCTTGGCGAATTGCCTTCAGAGAAAGAACTCACCAATGCCGTGCCTTATGAAGATGAAGAGGTGGCGTTAAATCCTTTTGAAATCGATGTCGTTGAGATCGAAGAGAGCCGTAAAGAAAAATGGAACCTGAACGGCGGTGTTGTGGTGCGAGAAGTGCGTGAAGGACCCGCTGCTGATGCGGGCTTATTAGTCGGTGATGTCATCACGAGTATCGATGGTAAAGCTGTGGACTCAGTGGCAGCTTTTGAAGAAATTAGTGCGGAGTTGCCGAAGAATAAATTTGTACGTATGCGAATTGTTCGTCGAGGAAGTTCGCAATATATACCGATTAAAATCGAAGACTAAGCTAATGGCGGCGTTTTAACGCCGCCATCGCTGATATCCCGCGATAATCGTGGTTCTTAAGGCGTTAATACGCTAGAATCTGCAGCCTTTATCTTAGGCTTAAAAACAAATATCAGATTTTGTGACAGCCGCTGTTTAAGTGGAATTTATCGCGCGTGAGTGATCTCAAAAACATTCGTAACTTCTCTATCATCGCCCATATTGATCACGGCAAATCAACATTAGCCGATCGTTTTATACAAGTTTGTGGTGGTTTAACTGAGCGTGAAATGGCCGCTCAGGTGCTCGACTCCATGGATATTGAGCGTGAACGCGGCATCACCATTAAAGCGCAAAGTGTAACGCTGAATTACAAAGCTAAAAATGGCGAAACCTACCAGTTAAATTTTATCGACACGCCTGGGCACGTCGATTTCTCCTATGAAGTTTCTCGCTCATTAGCCGCCTGCGAAGGTGCCTTGTTGGTTGTAGATGCTGCTCAAGGGGTTGAAGCGCAATCTGTTGCTAATTGTTACACCGCAATCGAGCAAGGTTTGGAAGTCGTTCCTGTTCTGAATAAAATGGATCTCCCCCAGGCTGAGCCTGAACGTGTACAGCAAGAAATCGAAGAAGTAATCGGTATCGATGCAACGGCTGCTACGGCGGTGAGTGCCAAAACCGGTATGGGCATTGAAGACGCGCTTGAACAGCTCATCGAACTAATCCCACCACCAGAAGGTGACGTGAATGCGCCTCTGCAAGCGCTGATTATCGATTCATGGTTTGATAATTATTTAGGCGTTGTCTCCCTAGTGCGAGTCATGCAGGGAACGCTGCGTAAGAAAGACAAAATTTTGGTTAAGTCTACAGGCCAACAATATTTGGCTGAAGGTGTTGGTGTCTTTACTCCTAAGCGACTCGAAACAGGTGTGCTTAAAGCGGGTGAAGTAGGTTATGTCGTTGCTGGTATCAAAGACATTCATGGTGCCCCGGTTGGTGATACGCTAACACTGTCGAAAACCCCAGATGTTGATGGGTTACCGGGTTTCAAAAAGGTGAAACCGCAGGTGTATGCCGGCATGTTCCCGGTTAGCGCAGATGATTACGAAGATTTTCGTGATGCCCTCGACAAGTTAACGTTAAATGATGCTTCTTTGTTCTTTGAACCCGAATCATCTGATGCACTTGGCTTCGGCTTCCGTTGTGGTTTCCTTGGTATGCTGCATATGGAAATCATTCAAGAAAGACTTGAGCGCGAATATGACCTTGATTTAATCACTACTGCGCCAACGGTAGTGTATGAGGTTGAATTGAACTCTGGCGAAGTGATCTACGTCGACAGCCCTTCTAAACTCCCGGATTTTGGCACCATTAATGAGATGCGCGAGCCTATCGTCCAAGCCAATATCCTTGTTCCTCAAGATTACCTAGGCCCTGTCATCACCCTTTGTGTTGAGAAACGTGGTGTGCAAAAAGACATGGTTTATATGGCTAGCCAAGTTGCTATAACGTATGAGCTGCCGATGAGTGAAGTGGTCATGGATTTCTTTGATCGCTTGAAGTCTGTGAGTCGTGGTTATGCGTCTCTCGACTATAGTTTTATTCGCTTTGAGCCAGCTAATCTATTGCGCTTGGATATCCTTATTAACGGCGACCGTGTTGATGCACTCGCCGTTATTATGCACCGAGATAATGCGCAATACCGAGGCCGTGCGCTTTGTGAAAAAATGAAAGAATTGATTCCGCGACAAATGTTTGATGTGGCTATTCAAGCGGCGATTGGCGGTAAAATTATTTCCCGTACAACAGTGAAAGCCTTACGCAAAAATGTCACCGCTAAATGTTATGGTGGTGACGTCAGTCGTAAGAAGAAACTCTTACAAAAACAAAAAGAAGGTAAAAAACGCATGAAGCAAGTAGGCAATGTTGAAGTGCCTCAAGATGCGTTCCTCGCTGTGTTAAAAATGGACTCGTAACTATGAATTTCGATTTTGCTTTAGTCTTAGTCATTGCTGTCGCAGTCACAGGGCTATTTAGCCTTTACGATGTACTGTTTTTAGCGCCGAAGCGTCGCGCGGCTATCGCGTTTGCTGAAGAAAAAGCAGAAATTACTGAGGCCGCGCGTGAGAAGCTTTCACGCCAGCCGCTGCTGATAGAATACTCGCGTTCATTTTTTCCTGTTTTATTTATTGTTTTAATTCTTCGTTCATTCCTTGTTGAGCCGTTTCAAATCCCTTCTGGCTCGATGTTGCCTACGTTAAAAATTGGCGATTTTATTCTAGTGAATAAATTCCACTATGGCATTCGTTTGCCGGTTGCTGGTACTAAAGTGATCGCGCTGAATGATCCGCAACGTGGTGATGTCATGGTCTTTAAATATCCAGAAGACCCAAAAGTTAATTTTATTAAACGGGTCGTCGGTGTCCCAGGTGATCGAATTCGCTACTTCGACAAGAAATTATTTGTCAATGGTGAGCAAGTTCCACAGGAGTTTGTCGCTAATCTTAAGTTTGAAAACCCACCAAAAATTCTCGCAAAAGAAGACCTTTTTGGTGTTGAACATGAAATTTATATCCAGCCATTTCAAGATCCTAAATGGCCGGAATGGGTAGTACCTGAAGGAAAGTATTTCGTATTAGGCGACAACAGAGATAATAGTCGTGATAGCCGTTACTGGAATTTTGTTCCTGATGAGTTGGTAGTTGGCAAGGCATTTGCTGTCTGGTTACATTGGGAGTCTTGGTTCAGTTTGCCAAGTTTTTCGAATAACGGGTTGATCAAATAGGAGACATTTATGTCTGCTCTGATGAAAAAACAGCAAGGCTGGAGTTTTACTGGCCTTATGTTGGTGTTGATGGTTGCGGGCTTGTTTGTCGCTGTCGGTTTCAAGTTAGCGCCAGCCTATGCAGATCACAGTACGTTGAAGTCAATCATGGAAGATGTGATTAGTGACCGTCATCTGTTAAGCGAGAAAAAGCATGACATTCGCCTAACAATCACCAAGCGTCTGCGTCTCAATAATACGACGATGCCTAAGGATTTTTTAGTCATCGAGAAAGATAAGGGTACTGTAAAACTGATTGTTAATTATGAACTGCGTGTTCCGATGTTCTATAACGTTGATGCGCTAGTTTATTTTGACGAAGTCTACGAAGGCCGAGAACTTGACTAAGAATTTGCGTCCACTGATTAAAAAACTGGGTTATGAGTTTGGTAACCCAGCGTTCTTGGAATTAGCGTTAACCCATCGTAGTTGCGGTAAAAAGAACAACGAACGGCTAGAGTTTCTAGGTGATTCTCTATTGAATTGCACAATTGCTGAGGCATTGTTTCAACAATTTCCTAAAGCAAAAGAAGGCCAGTTAAGTCGCTTGCGTGCACGTTTAGTTAAAGGCGTAACCCTCGCTGAAATTGCCCGAGAGAAAGAACTTGGCGATTACTTACGATTGGGTAGTGGTGAGTTGAAAAGTGGCGGTTTTAATCGTGACTCGATCTTGGCTGATGCGGTTGAAGCTATTATTGGTGCAATTTATTTAGACTCAGATTTTGAAGTCTGCCGCGAACATATTTTGAACTGGTATCAATCACGTTTAGAGCAGCTCTCCCTTGACGATACTCACAAAGACTCAAAAACACGATTGCAGGAATTTCTACAATCCCGCAAAAGTGACTTGCCAGTTTATAACTTAACCAAAGTTGAAGGTGAGGCTCATGAGCAAATCTTCTATATCGAGTGTGCAGCAGAAATGCTCAAAGAACACACCTTTGGTAAAGGCAGCAGCCGTCGAATTGCAGAGCAAAAAGCCGCTGCGGCAGCGCTGAAACAGCTAGGGGTTAAGAAGTAATGGACGATCAACAAAGCACGCGTGCAGGCTATGTTGCGATTGTTGGTCGGCCTAATGTGGGGAAATCCACGCTGCTTAACCGCATTCTTGGTCAAAAACTCAGTATTACCTCGCGTAAACCGCAAACCACGCGCCACCAGATCATCGGTATTAAAACTGAAGACAACAATCAAGTGGTTTACGTGGATACCCCAGGCTTACACAAAGACGGTGGTAAAGCGATTAATCGCTATATGAACCGTGCTGCTTCTGCAGCGTTTAAAGATGTGGATGTGATCGTTTTTATTGTCGATCGTAGCCACTGGACAGAAGAAGACGATATCGTTCTTGAAAAGCTACAATATCTCACGATTCCTGTCATTTTAGCCGTGAATAAAGTGGATCGTATTCAAGACAAGAATTCCTTGTTGCCACGCTTGGGACCATTGGCCGAGAAAATGAACTTTGCCGAAATTATTCCTCTGTCTGCTAAGCAAGGGACCAATGTTGAAGCGTTGGAAAAACTCATCATCGCGCGTTTGCCAGAAGGCGAACATTACTTCCCTGAAGACCAAATTACGGATCGAAGCTCACGGTTTTTAGCCGCAGAATTAGTGCGCGAGAAAATCATGCGCCAACTGGGCGATGAATTGCCTTACCAGATGACCGTGGAAATTGAAGAGTTTGGTTTTGATTCAGGCGTATTGCATATATCGGCATTGATTTTGGTTGAGCGAGATAGCCAGAAAAATATTGTTATAGGTAAGCAGGGCGAACGTATTAAGCGAATTGGCCAAGAGGCACGTCTTGATATGGAAGAAATGTTTGATAACAAAGTCATGCTGAATTTATGGGTGAAAGTAAAAAGTGGTTGGTCAGATGATGAACGAGCACTTAGAACGTTAGGCTATGACGAACGCGAGTGAACGTATCGAGGGCCAACCAGCCTTTGCGCTTCATAGCCGTCCTTATCGTGAGACGAGTGCCATTGTCGACTTTATAACAGAAGACTTTGGTCGCATCGCCTTACTGGTAAAAGGCGTCCGCCAAGCTAAATCTAAACAACGCATTGCGACCCAGAGTTTTTCCCCGTTATCGGTTTCTTGGACGGGGCGCGGGGAGTTGAAAACGCTTACCCAGGTAGAAAGTGCAGGTTACTGGCCAATGCTAGCTGGCCGAGCGCTATGCTGTGGTATGTACTTGAACGAGTTGATGGTGAAGCTGTTGCCGGTTCGAGACCCATCGCCACGTCTTTTTGCCATCTACCGGCTAACCCTTCAGTCATTGCCCGATGCAGAGCTCGAAGAAAGTGTGCTGCGTATTTTTGAACATCGACTGCTTGATGAAATTGGGCTTGCACCTTCGTTTAGCCGTTCACTGGCGAGTTCGCAACCGATTCAACCGCATCAGTATTACGACTTGCAGGACCATCAGGGGTTCTCTCCCTTGGATGCTGCTCCAGCTGAGGTTGGGTACCTAGGAGAGCATCTTCTCGCTATTGCTGAGGACGATTACAGTGATTTGGCGGTTCGACGAGCAGCAAAGCGAATCATGCGCCAACTTATACAGCAGCAATTGGGTGGCAAGGTATTGGCTAGTCGTGCGTTGTTCGCAAATGTGATGCCTCCTGTTACCACAAGCTCAGTAGTGGCTAAGCCTGACAATGAAACGACGCCTGATACGCTAACACCTCACAAGATGGCAACGCATGATTAAAGGTATCGGAACCGACATTGTGGAGATTGACCGGATTAAATCGGCGATTGAGCGCTTAGGTGATAAGTTCGTGCAGCGAATTTTAACGGTAAACGAACAACAAATATTTCAAGAGCATCATCAACCCATCGCTTATTTAGCGAAACGCTTTGCTGCTAAAGAAGCAGTGGCTAAAGCGCTGGGAACCGGTATAGCAAAGGGTGTAGGTTTTCAGCAAATTGAAACCTTTAATGAGGCGAGTGGTGAGCCTAAAGTGCGCCTGATGGACAGCGCCTTGGAACTCCAATCGAGTAAAGGGGTCACTCACATACATTTAAGCCTGTCCGATGAGCAACGTTATGCTGTTGCTTATGTTGTGTTGGAAGGCCGCTAGCTGGTTTTTTATGCCAGACAGTTTATTTATCTTATCAATCAATGCGGTGAAGCGTTGTATTGAAGAACATTAAGTCGTTTTTACGTTAGGTCGATTTACTATGTCAGAACACCAGTTTCCTACAATCGAAGACTTCGTTGGCCAAACGCCATTGGCGCGCTTGCAGCGACTACCGGGCGTAACCAGTAATACTTTATTAGTCAAGCTAGAAGGGAATAACCCTGCCGGCTCTGTTAAAGACCGGCCGGCAATCAGCATGATTCAGCGTGCAGAGGCGCGGGGTGATATTCAAGCCGGTGATACATTGATTGAAGCGACCAGCGGGAATACTGGTATCGCATTGGCGATGGCCGCTGCGATTAAAGGTTATAAAATGATTTTAATCATGCCAGATAATTCTAGCCAAGAGCGCAAAACTGCAATGACGGCATACGGTGCTGAATTGATTTTGGTGAGTAAAGAGGCGGGGATGGAAGGCGCGCGCGATTTGGCGTTATCAATGCAGGCCGATGGTAAAGGTAAAGTGCTTAACCAGTTTGCTAACGTTGATAACCCAGAGGCTCATTATACAGGCACCGGTCCGGAAATATGGGAGCAAACCCAAGGAAAAATTACTCACTTTGTCAGTTCAATGGGGACAACGGGAACCATTATGGGAGTGTCTCGTTTCTTAAAAGAGAAGAACCCTGATATTCAAATAGTGGGTTTGCAGCCAGCTGAAGGTGCTGCTATTCCAGGCATTCGCCGCTGGCCTGAAGCTTATCTTCCCAGTATTTTTGAGAAAAGCCGGGTTGATACAGTGATGGATATCAGCCAAGAAGAAGCAGAAACATGCATGCGACAATTGGCTAAAGAAGAAGGTATTTTTTGTGGCGTGTCGTCCGGCGGTGCTGTCGCTGCGGCATTACGACTATCGGAGCAGCTGGAAAATGCACTGATCGTTTGCATCATCTGTGACCGAGGAGACCGTTACCTTTCAACCGGCGTGTTTGATCCTGATTATCAACCCTAAGGTTAATGGCATGCGTTGCTCAGACGTTTGTAGGTAGAAAAAGCGACATTATTACTTATACGAATGTTGAGAAGCATCGAAATCGCGTAAACTAGGGCCGCAGAAATAATCACCTGTTAAGTTGCGTCATTACGGGTGGTTAATACATAACAATAAGATTGCATATACGGTGGCCTAATATCGGTTGGTTACCCGCCGGTACAAGGAGTTTTTTTGTAACATGGTTAAAGTTAGAGAAGATCAGCCAATTCAGGAAGATGGCTCGGTCAATATAGAAGCTTGGCTTAAACGGATTGAGCGGGATAAAAATATTGATGATCTACCCGTCATTATCAAAGCCTGTAAATACGCCAGAAACGCTTTAGACGAAGCGATTGCTGCAGACCCTGTCTGGGCAGATCGTGTCCCTTGTAGTTATAAAACCGGCCTGGAAATGGCGGAAATTCTTGCCGAACTGCGCATGGATGAAGAGTCCTTGGTAGCGGCATTACTCTATCGTACGGTCCGTGAAGGCTTTGCTACGGTCGATGATATTCGACGCGAGTTTAGTGACGGCGTCGCAGATCTCATTGCTGGTGTTTTGCAAATGGCAAACATTGGTAACTTGCTTAACCCTTCTACTGAAGTGGTACTTGGGCAAAGTGATGGTCAATTAGAAAAAGTCAGAAAAATGCTCGTGACCCTCATTGATGATGTTCGGGTCGCGCTGATCAAACTGGCTGAGCGAACTTGCGCAATTCGTGTGGTTCGACACGTTGATAAAAAACGTCGTTACCGTGCCGCGCGAGAAGTTTTTGATGTCTATGCGCCTCTTGCTCACCGCCTGGGTATCGGCCATATAAAATGGGAGCTAGAAGACCTCAGCTTCCGCTATTTACAACCCACCGCATATAAACAAGTCGCGAGCCTGCTGGACGAGCGACGGTTAGACCGTGAAGAATTTATTGAAGATGTCCTCAATACGTTAACGACGCAGCTAGATCGCATGGGTGTTCAAGCTGAGCTGTCTGGTCGCGCCAAGCATATCTACAGTATCTGGCGAAAAATGCAGCGTAAGAATATCGATTTCCATCAAGTCTATGATGTTCGAGCTGTGCGCATTTTAGTGCCTGAGGTTCGAGATTGTTATGCCGTCTTAGGGGTCGTACATGGCTTGTGGAAAAATATTCCCCATGAGTTTGATGACTACATTGCTTCGCCAAAAGAAAATGGTTACCGCTCGTTGCACACCGCAGTGATTGGTCCTGAAGGAAAAGTGCTTGAGGTCCAAATTCGTACCCATGATATGCATGAAGATGCAGAGCTTGGTGTTTGTGCGCACTGGTTGTATAAGGGCACCGACACTAACTCGAAGAAAGACAGCTATGAAGATAAGATTGCCTGGCTGCGGCATGTCTTGGAGTGGCACGATGATGTTGGAAATTCTAGTGAAATTGCCAGTGAATTTCGTCACAGTGTTGAAGATGACCGTATCTATGCCTTTACGCCGGACGGCCATGTTGTTGATCTAGCAGCTGGAGCAACACCGTTAGACTTTGCTTATCGGGTGCATACCGAAGTTGGCCATCGCTGCCGAGGTGCGAAGATTAATGGCAAGATAGTTTCGCTGAATACGCGACTCAATACCGGCGATCAAATTGAAATTCTTACTGGTAAGGAAAGTCACCCTAGCCGAGATTGGCTAAACCAAAATCTGGGTTATGTCACCACGGGCCGTGCTCGCGCGAAAATTCGCCATTGGTTTAAAGAGCAGGCGCGGGAGCAGAATCTTATTGCGGGTCGGCAAATGGCTGAACGAGAGCTACGTCGATTTGCGCTGCACGATATCGATTTCGCAAATCTTGCAGAAAGCATGCATTACTCCAATGAAGAGGAAATGCTGATTTCCTTAGGTGCGGGTGATTTACGCCTGACCCAGATCGTCAATGCTGCTCAGCGCCAGCTTGAAACGACGCACCAAGACCAACAGCTCGACTTTGCCTTCCCTGTCAGTAAACGTGCCAGCAAAAAGACCTCTAGCGGCGTGACGATTAATGGTGTTGGGAATCTGTTAAGCACGATAGCTAGCTGTTGTAAGCCCGTTCCTGGCGACTCGATTGTTGGATTTATTACTCAAGGGCGTGGCGTTTCTATTCATCGCCGTGATTGCAGTAATGCGGTGCGCCTAGAAGCGGTAGAGCAGGAACGCATGATCCAAGTGGAGTGGGGCGATAATGATGCTGAAAAATCATACTCAGTCGATATTGTGATTGAAGCTTACGATCGTTCAGGTCTGCTCAGTGATGTGATGACTATCATGGCTAACGAGAAACTCAATATTTCGGCGGTCAATACTAAAACTGATAAGCACGACAACGTGGCGCGTATGTTAGTAACAGTAGACATTCGTCGATTAGAACAATTGGGTCGAGTCATGGATAAGATTAGCCAGCTGCCTAATATTTCAGATGTTCACCGGCAGTTAATATCTGGGGCATAGTTATTGTTCGTAGCCGTAACGGAGTTTATTACTGTTGCTGTGAGTGATTAACGTATTAATAAGGTATTGAAGTGAGTGATGACCGATACACTATCGAGCAGCTTTTGCACCTTATGCGTTGCTTACGAAGCCCTGAGGGCGGCTGCCCTTGGGATCTAAAGCAAACATTAAAGACCATCATTCCGCATACCTTGGATGAGGTTTATGAGGTTATTGATGCGATTCAGCGTGATGATCGTGAGCACTTAAAAGACGAGCTGGGTGATCTGCTCTTTCAGGTCGTTTTTTA
>JBLXCH010000045.1:0-24097 GCA_048265065.1 Motiliproteus sp.
TTATCGACGCCTTTATGTTGCCTATTTAATTGATACGGGCACCAACACTGTACCGGCAATCATGGCCGCTACAGGAATGCCTAGACGCACAGCCCAAGACACGCTTAAAGCCCTGAGTGAACTGGATATCACCTGCGTCTTTGTTGGCGGGAATAAAAACGGTGGCTACCAGATTAATGACTGGGGGCCGGTGTCTAAAACGTGGATCGATAACAATCTCGAACATATAACAGAACTGCTTAATTATTAATCAACAATGACGCCTTTAGACGCTTTGTTACGAAAAAAGCCACGTACTTGAGCGCACCCGCCTAATTAACAAATAGACAAACAAAGCGCCCGAGCACAAACAAGTATTCCACCGATTCAGTGGACGCTAGATTTTATTGTGCACTGCGGTATACTGAAAGAGATTTTCCATCAGGAGCCCTCTCATGACCCAAGTAAATACGTCTTTGTTAAAAAACGGCAGCTACATTAATGGGGAGTGGAGTTCGCTTGCTACCGATACATTTTCTGTTTTCAATCCTGCTGACGGCTCTCAACTGGCTGAAGTTGCTAATGCTTCTGCTGAAGACGCTAAAAACGCTGTTAAAGCAGCAAAAACAGCACTTCCCTCTTGGCGTGCACTGCCCGCTAAAAAGCGTTCATCCATCCTGCGTAAGTGGTTTGATCTAATTAAAGCCCACAGTGATGAGTTGGCCAAAATTCTGACCCAAGAACAGGGCAAACCGGTCATGGAAGCCAAAGGTGAAGTGCTCTACGGTGCCAACTATATCGAGTGGTTTGCCGAAGAAGCAAAGCGCGCATACGGTGATACGATCCCCGGCCCAAGTCCTGATAAAAGAATTGTTGTCATCAAACAGCCGGTAGGCATTGTCGCAGCGATCACTCCTTGGAATTTTCCTAGCGCGATGATTACCCGCAAGGCTGCTCCTGCGCTGGCCGCTGGTTGCACATTTATTATCAAACCAGCCGCTGAAACACCCTTATCTGCCATCGCTTTAGCGGTTCTTGCAGAACAGGCAGGCATTCCAGCGGGCGTTTTTAATGTGGTTGTTTCTAACCAGTCACGAGAAGTTGGCAAGATCTTCACCAAAGACCCAGATATCGCTAAGTTCTCTTTCACCGGTTCTACTCAAGTAGGCCGGATTTTACTAGAACAGTGCAGCAGCACCGTGAAAAAAACGAGCATGGAGCTGGGCGGTAATGCACCTTTTATCGTGTTTGATGATGCGGACATTGATGCCGCTGTTTCTGGTGCCCTAATGTCCAAGTACCGTAATGCAGGCCAGACTTGCGTTTGTACCAACCGCATTTACCTACAAGCAGGGATCTATGACGAATTTGCTGAAAAATTCACCCAAAAGGTTCAAGCATTATCACTAGGTAACGGTTTGGAAGGCGTTGATATTGGGCCATTGGTTAACGTGGGTGCCGTTGATTCAGTAAAAGCCCTGGTCGATAGCGCTGTAAGCAATGGCGCAACGATTCTTACTGGAGGAAAGCAAAGTTCATTAGGTGCGTGCTTCTACGAGCCTACCGTGCTTGGCGGCGTAAGTTCTGAAATGGACGTGGCAAGCAATGAGATATTTGGCCCCGTTGCCCCTTTAATCAAATTCAACACTGAAGATGAAGTGATCCGCGAAGCCAATGATACGGAATATGGTCTGGCGTGTTACATCTACACCCGTGATATTGGTCGGGTGTGGCGTGTTTCTGAGGCTTTAGAGTATGGCATGGTAGGGATCAACGAAGGTAGCATTTCCAATGAGGCCGCTCCTTTTGGTGGCGTCAAACAGTCCGGTACAGGTCGTGAAGGTTCAAAATACGGCTTAGACGACTACCTTGAAATCAAATACTTATGCATGGGCGGCATTGACCAATAATTTTATCCAACCAGACAGGTAACTGACTATGGTGACCAAAGCTAAAAAAGAGCAAGACGACGGCGTTCGCGTTATTAAAAAGTACCCAAACCGACGCATTTACGACACCCACCAAAGCGTTTATATCAAGCTAGATGATATTCGCAATATGGTAAATGAGAATATTCCTTTCAAGGTTATCGATAGTAAGACTCAAGAAGATATTACCCGCACGGTCTTGCTACAAATAATCACTGAGCAAGAAACCAACGAAGACCCATTGTTCAGCGCTGATAATCTAAAAAGCTTTATCAATTTTTACGAACAGGACCAAAGCGCATTATTTTCTGAATATATGACACAAAGCTTAGCATTCTTCCAACACCAGCAAGAGCAGTTTAACCAAGGCGTTCAGGAAATGATGAACAACAACCCGGTGAAGGTATTTTCTGACTATACGCAAGAGTACAGCAAGCAGAACGCTGAAATGTGGAAGAAAATGCAGGATACTTTTTTTGGCGGGAGCCAATGAGCGAAGGTATTTATATCTTCGTTAACAAAGAGACAACCAATAAAATACCGTTGCAAGGAGGGCATTTCCTCACAACGGTAGCATTAAAATGGTCATAATTTACTTCTTATAACAGTTCGCAGTCTCACTGACTGCGATGGCTCACATCAAGCAAAGCGAGACGTCATCGTTAAGTACTGAATAGGTTAAGTGCTCACTATTTTTAGTGATGACTATTTTATTAAGTCCCTAAAATCTCACTTGGCTGTATAGCCTTACGCAGCTTTAGTCATGTCAGCGGCAGTTTCTGCAGCAGCCTTCATGTTGCTTTCCATCATGGTCTTGGTTGACTCCATGAATTTATTACCCATGTTAGCAATCGCCTTAGCGTCAGACATCATCATATCGCTGGCTTTTTGAGCCAGTTCTTTCTGCATTTCAGCGTAACTTGCCATATCGTCCATAGTGCGTACTTTTAAGCCTGCTTTCACATTTTCCATACCAATTTTGGTATAGGCTTGTAAGCTCGCCATTTGCAAATTAAAGCTATCTTCTAGGGTTTTGGTAACAAGGCCATTGAATTCAACCATTGGTTCCATAACCGCTTCGAATGTCTTAGTCGTTGATTTAGTAGGCATGAGTCAATCTCCGTATTTAAGTTGTGCTATGCAGCATAGCAATGTTATTTGTGCATCGCAACATTAAATAAGCATTTTTCATCAATTTTTATCCAACCATTCCAAAATAGGGTCTATTTGCTCTGGGGCATTTAAAGTTGGGGTATGCCCTGCATCGTCGAACTCAATCAGGTCCGCGTGAGGGACCCGTGAAAGCATTTTTTCCAGTAGCCCTTCTGTTAAAAAATCAGACTCTTTGCCACGCAGAATCAATACCGGGCACTTAATTTTGCTCCAATATTTCCACAAGTTAAAAAATACCAGCAACCAGTAGCGGCTGTAATTGTTGGAAATATCAGGGTCAAATGCTAAGCGATAGCCTGAGTTATCTTCTCGAGAGCTAGTTATCGCAATTCTCTTCCAGTCCTTATCCGTCATGGGGTGAAAAGGCGATAGAGTCTTGCGCAAGTAGGTCTCTACGCTCTCTAGGTCCTCAAAATAGGGGTCAGTATGAAGGTATCGTCCGAGACGTGTCATGGCAGAATGGGGAACCTCAGGAGCGATATCATTGATGACTAAACGCCGAACAGGGCTATTCTCCATAGAGGCTAATATCATTCCCATCATTCCGCCTAATGACGTGCCAATGATGTCGAACTTTTCGCAGGGAAACTTAGCAGCGAGGACAGTAAAATCGAGGTTATATTGAGAAATTTGGTAATCACTGTGATCGGATAACCAATCACTTTCCCCTCTTCCTACCGTATCAGGGCAAATTACTCGGCGCTTCTCCGCTAATCGAGAAGCCAATCGATCGAAGTCGTGGGAATTACGAGTTAAGCCGTGGATGCAAAAAACAGTCTCTTCGCTTTTTTCATCACCCCAGTCTTGATAAGCCACCTTGTGATAGCCCTCACTGTCGATACTTAACACAGATCCTTTACGTGGTGCTGTCTTATCAAGCTTATCCTTAGCCGCGTTCTTAAACTCCGGTTTCGTTTGAGGTTTGTCTCCTATTCTAGAAGACTTGGCGGTTGATGACTTTACTGTAGAAGACATAATTACCTATACATACCGATAGATAGAAAGTTAATGGAGGCACTGATCTTTTTTTGGTGCTTTATTAGAGTTATGGGCAAGCTTGTTGGCGGTCTAGTGTGTCACTAAATGCGATAAGGGATTCTTCTGAGACACTGACAGGAAGGCCTCGTTTTTTTAATGCATGGCCAAGCACGGATAACATGAAAGGGTCTTGAGTAAAGTGCTCAAGCTCCGTATAAAGTGCTTTTTCAATCGACGCCAGCATAGCGGCATAGTCTTCTTTGAGGCTTTCTGTTGCCCCTAGACCATCATACCAGATCACCAGTTTTAGCGGCTTTCCATACCGTTGGCAAGTGTTTTCAATCCGTTGTTTTATTCTCAAGACATCTAATTTGGAGGTCATAGAGAATCCCCGTAAGTCGACAATCAGTTGCTGTGCTTTTTTATCAAGCACAACCCGTTTTTCCATAGGTAAACCAATCATTTCAGATTTAATCTGCATTGGCTCATCGACAAAAATACGTGGGTCCATCGTCTTAATATTATTAATAATAGGGACAAAATCCATTTGGCCTAAAATATCTTTTTGGAGATCTATACCGGGGGCAATCTCAATCAACTCTAAACCTTTTGCTGAGATTGAAAAGACGCAACGTTCAGTCACGTACAAAACCTCTTGGCCTGTTTCAGCGGCCAAATCGCCAGAGAATGTGATGTGTTCGACATCCTTCACGAATTTTCGAACGCTCCCTTCTTGAATGATTTTAAGCTCGCCGTTTTCAGTGGTTATTTCCAAACCTCGTGCCGTGAAAGAACCCATCAAAACTAATCGTCCGGCGTTCTGGCTAATATTAATAAAGCCACCAGCTCCCGCTATACGAGTCCCAAATTTAGACACATTAACATTACCGTGACGATCCACTTGCGCCATACCAAGGCACGCTAAATCCAAGCCGCCCCCATCGTAAAAATCAAATTGCGTATTAGTGGCAATAATCGCGTCCGGGTTAAGTGAAGCCCCAAAGTCCAGCCCACCTTGAGGCATGCCGCCAATAGTTCCTGCTTCTGCAGATAACGCAACCTGACCAAGCAGCCCTTCTTCAGCCGCAACGCGCGCTACACCCTCTGGAATACCAATACCAAGGTTAACGACACCGTCAATGGGCAATTCTAACGCGGCTCGGCGCGCCATGATCTTACGTTCATTAAGCGGCATAGGAGCAAGCTCCTCTAACTGCACTTTCATTTCACCACTGAACGCATGGTCATGCTGGGTCGCAAAAGTCTGGTGATGATTTTCGGGTTTAGAAATAACCACACAATCAACCAGTGCTCCCGGAACAATGACTTGCTTTGGCGCTAATGAACCATCAGCTGCCACCCGCTCAACCTGAACAATCACAGAGCCATGTGAGTTGTGTGTGGCCATGGCACAAGAAGCCACATCAAGTTCCAACACCTCACGCTCTAAGGTGGTGTTACCTCTAGGATCCGCAGTGGTTCCTCGCAAGAAACACACATCGATTTTGAATGACTTGTAGAAAAGCCACTCTTCACCCTCTATTTCATCAAGACAGACTAAGTCTTGAACGGCGCTTTCACTAATACGACCGCCTGTGATTCGGGGGTCGACAAAGGTGCGTAAACCGACCTTAGTACGAAGCCCCGGTTTACCACCGGCAATCACTCGATAAAGCTGTGAAATACAGCCAAGCGGTAAATTATAGGCTTGTATTTTATTCTCTACGGCCATCTTCGATAGCTTAGGCAGTAATGACCAATGTCCACCAATAACACGCTTAACTAAACCTTCATGCGCAAGTCGATTTAACCCTCTATCACCACCGTCCCCCGGAGCACCAGCAAACACTAACGTCAGGTCTTTCGGATGGCCGGTTTCAAGAAAACGTTTTTCAAGTGCGATAATCAGTTCTTCGGGTGTCCCTATACCAACAAACCCAGAAATAGCGACGGTATCGCCGTCTTGTATGATCGAAATTGCTTGATCTGCGCTGAATACTTTCTGTTCCATGAGAGTGCCCTATCAGACCTTTTATTGACGCTCAGATAACCAAGTGAAAATGCCATCACCCACCAGCCCTTGCAGCCTACTGCTAACGTAGATACCAACATGCCCGCCGGGTAGCGCTAACTCGGTGTAATCCTTACTACTGATGTACTGCCCAAAAGCGGAAGAACACGGCGGTGGAATGATATGGTCGCGCTCTGCGAAAACATTCAACACAGGCATCGTTATCTTCTTTAAATCAACGGGTTCACCTTCTAAAACAAAGGTGCCTTTAACCAATCGGTTTTCTTTATACAGTTCAATTAACCATTGCTTAGCTGCACAACCGGGATGGTTGGGGCGATCAGCCAGCCACTTTTCCATCCGGAAAAAGTCGAGGAGTTTTTTATCATCAGAGGCTGCATTAAGCAGATCAATATTGTATTTCGTTAATGTGCGAATGGGCGTCATTGCCTGAAAAACCGAACCCATTAATTCACCCGGCAAATTACCGGAAGTTTCAATTAAACGCTCAATGTCTGTCGTGCTTAAGTTTTGAATCCACAAGTTTAAAAAGCCATGGCTCGGGTCGTTATCGTCTGCTTCAAAATCTATTGGCGTAATAGACAAAATAAGATTGCTGACCCGTTCCGGGAACCGTGCCGCATACATAGAAGAGAAAACACCGCCTTCGCAGATACCAAACAGATTGATGCTGTCGGTATTATGCGCCTCACAAATGTGGTTGACGCACTCATCAAGGTAATGGCAAACATAATCATCAAAGGACAAATACTGATCCGCTCGACTCGGGTTACCCCAGTCAACCACATAAAGATCGACACCCCGAGCTAATAAGTTTTGCACCAGAGAACGGTCTTCTTGTAAGTCGATCATGGTGTACCGACCAATCAAGCCATAAGTAATAAGCACTGGACCGGTTTTAACTTCCACCCCTTCTAGCGGCTCATAATGATGTAAAGTCACCTTATCCACCTGAAAAACTTGCGTTTTAGGCGTTACACCGACTGCAACATCTTCATCACTGATTCTTGAAATAGCCTCAGCACTTTTGGCAACCAACGAATTAAAATCAAGCATTGACGACATAGGGTCGAACATCGTTTTTCCATTACTCACGTCGAAGCTCCCTTGCTGCTAGTAACATCCTTATTCTCAGGCTGACTTGCCTTCGGTTTAGCGCTAGTCGTCACTTTAGCGGTCGCTTTCTTAGCGGTCGTTGCTTTACTTGAATCCGAGGTTTTACGTGAGTTAGTAGTCTTACGAGCTGTTGTCGTTTTAGCCGCCGTGGTTTTCATCGGTTCTGCTGGGGCAGTTTCAACCTTAGCTGCACTAGCAGCCTGCCTTTTTAGCTGACGAACTTCCCGCCGCAGTTCATGAACCATTTTGTGCAGGTCATCCACTTCAGATCGAGTAGGAATCGTGTTGTTTTCACACCACATTTCCGCAAATTCTCGGTGCTTTAATTTGTAAGCCGTTGCTGCACTAAACAAATTGCGCTGAGCTTCTAAGAACTCCTCTGAGCGTAGTGTACTAACCAGTTCTTGATCAGCAATTTTAAGCCACAGATCAAGCAAATATTGAGTATCGATATCATTGTTAGCTGAGTACTCCACAAACTCATCCGAATACTCTTTGAATGCTCGCGACCACGCTAAAGCGACCACTTTTTGATACTCATCACCGGCCTCATTAAGCGCTAGCCAATCACGTCCATTTTTAAGAATTTTCTTTTCGAGCACACCAAAATCAGCAAACTCAGGACCGTTTAATATCCCTTTGAAAATTTCACTGGTATTGAAAAAACCAGAGTTCATAAAATTCTCTGGATTCAGCATTTGGTGCAGCGCTTCGGTGCTGTAATCACTTTGACCATTCGCGGCACTAGCCGCAGAAGAGGGAGAAAATAAATTGCTGGTCGCTTTTACCCAGTTCTCAAATTGGTCTTCACACTGCTTCCAGTTTTTCTTCGATTTCTCTGCAAAAGAAGCAGCATCAATCTGCTCCATCATGTTCCAACTAGGGCTCAGCCAATCATCTTGATCTTTAAAAAATAAACGCTGGTTAGTCATCCATAAATCAAGGAATGGATTACCACCGCTCTCGTTTTCACTCATGTTGTTTGCTCACCTTCATTGAGAACAGTCATGCAAAAATGCTTGAAACCACCCTAGTCTTAAGTTTTCGATCTCGACCTAAAACAGTAACAAGCTGAAGTTATGACGAATCTACAAACCAACCTCACAGCGCCTTGGAATAAATCCCTAACGCCGCCTCATAGGTCATTTCCCTGGGGTTATTCATTAATAAACGTGTTTGTTTCATTGCGTCTGTCGCCAACATGTCTAAATCAGATGCTGCAACGCCAACCTGTGATAATTTACTTTCAAGCCCCAAATCTGGGCTCAACGCGGAGATACTGCTCAGGAAACCATCGATCTTTTTGGCATGGGAAAGGGCCGCTAATTCTGGAAAAACAATACCTGCTAATTCCGCATACTGATGTTCTGCTGCAGGCAGGTTGTATTCCATCACATAAGGCAAGACCAGCGCGTTAGACAAGCCGTGAGGCACGTGAAAATTCCCACCCAGCGGATAGGCCAAAGCATGAACCGCACCTACTGGCGCGTTGGCAAACGCCATGCCCGCCATCATCGAACCGAGCAGCATTTTGCCCCGTGCGTCTTTATCACCTGGATTTTCGCAAACGGTATGAAGATTAGCCCCGAGTAGCTCTAATGCTTGCCGCGCCAAATTATCGGACATCGGGTTTTTGCGAATTTTCGATGTAAATGCCTCAATCGCATGCACCATGGCATCAATACCCGTGGCAGCAGTAACGCTTTTTGGCAGCCCCAAAGTTAACTCGGGATCAAGCACCGCCCAGTCAGGTAATAATTGATGGGATGACACGCCTTTTTTCTCGGTAGCACCAGTAGTCACAATAGAGATCTGAGTGACCTCAGAGCCTGTCCCAGCGGTCGTTGGTGCCAAAACAAGCGGCAATCGATCACCTTTTACTTGAGATACACCATACATCTCAGCAAGCGGTTGGTCGGTATTGCACAAGACAGAAATCAGTTTAGCGGTATCCATAGAGCTACCGCCGCCGACAGAAACCACCCCATCGATATTATTGTTCTTGGCCTCTTTAACAGCTTCAAGAATCATTTCTTCCGGTGGGTCAGCAACAACTTTTGAGAAAAGCCATACATCAACACCGGCTTTTTTAAGACTCTCAAGGGCTGGTGCAGCAAGGCCTAATTCAAGGATCATCGCGTCGGTGACAAAGGCAACTTTTTTGCAGCCACGGTCTGCCATGATCTCGCCAATTTTAGCGGTAGCGCCAATTTCATAGAGAACTGAGCGAGTGGTTTGAAAACTAAATGCTTGCATGTTGTGCTCCCTAAAACATTGTTATAGCGCCAGGTCACAAAACCTAGCCATAAAACCCCTGTCAGGGTTTATTTAATCGGTGATTCAAGGTTTTTAAGCCTTTCGGTTAACTTCATGTTTTCCGAATAATCAACGGGGCAATCAATGATCGAAACGGTGCCGTCATTAAGGGCCGCTTCTAGTGTCGGAATTAACTCTTCCGCACTGTTAACGCGGTAACCTTTGGCACCGAAGCTTTCGGCAAACATCACAAAATCAGGGTTAACAAAGTCAATGGCGGTAGCGCGTTCAAAATGACGCAACTGGTGCCACTCAATCAGCCCGTACTTGCTGTCATTAATAATCAAAATAACCAGATCAAGACCCAAGCGAAGCGCCGTATCAATCTCTTGGTTATTCATCATAAATCCGCCGTCACCACAGACGGCTACAGCTTTGCGATCAGGATGAGCAAGTTTTGCTGCAATAGCGCCAGGCAAAGCGATACCCATTGAGGCAAAGCCGTTGGAGATAATGCATGAGTTCGGCGTCTCGGTTTGGAACAAACGTGCAATCCACATTTTGTGCGCGCCGACATCCGAAATAACTATGTCTTCATCATCTAAAACCGTGCGCAAATCACAAAGTATCTTCTGAGGCTTAACAGGAAAGCTGGTGTCATCTTGAAAAGCCCTTGCCTCTTCGTGCACGTAAGGGATCAAGGCATGCACATTAGAGTCTGGTCTTGCTTCACCCTTAGCAATAATGCGTGACAACGAGTTGTTAATATCACCGGTAATACCGGCTTCAAGGATGTAATGCTGATCAACTTCGGCAGGGTTGGCATCGATATGTAAAATCTTTTTGTCGCAATTCGGATTCCACAAACTCGGATGATATTCCACCATGTCGACCCCGATACAGATCACTAGGTCTGCTTCTTCAAAGGCGATACCCACGTAATCTCTAGCTTTTAATCCAATGGCACCAAGACATAATGGATGGCTAGACGGAATTACCCCCTTCGCCATGAAAGTCGTTGCAGCAGGAATGTTCAACGCTTCAACAAACTCCACGACGGCGGCAGAGGCTTCGCCTCTGATCACCCCATTGCCCACCATAATGACAGGAGCTTTCGCTTCCTCGATAATTTTATACGCTCGACCACACTGCCCTTCAGGCGCAAACGGAATCGTGGCTCTTTGACGCTTTAGTGGCGTAAGGCCATTAACGTCAGCCTCCATCACATTTTCAGGCAAATCAATAAAACTACAGCCAGGTTTCTCCTGCTCTGCAATCTTGAATGCCTTGCGGATTATCTCCGGCGTAATTTCAGGCTCTCTTACTTGCGTGGAATATTTCGTGATGGGTTCAAATAAATTCACCAAATCAAGGATCTGGTGACTCTCTTTGTGCATGCGATGTGTCGAGCCTTGACCCGCGATTGCAATAAGAGGTGCTCGGTCCATGTTGGCATCAGCAACACCGGTGACAAGGTTTGTCGCACCGGGACCTAAGGTTGAAAGACAAACTCCTGCACGACCGGTCAGCCGACCAAAAACATCGGCGATAAATGCGGCTCCTTGTTCATGCCGGGTTGTTACAAATTGAATAGGGCTATTGATCAACGCGTCCATTACGTCGATGTTCTCCTCACCAGGGACTCCAAAAATGTATTCGACGCCTTCGTTTTCAAGACATTTAACTAACAGTTCACTGGCCTTCACGTTCACTCTCCATGGTGTACAGGTATTCGTCACTAAGACATTCAGCAAAATGTAGGCCAAGTCTATTTTTTTATAATTTTAGATAAACTCATGCCTATCAGGCTGTTTTTATTGAATATAAAAATGCCGCACTCTTTTTTGACACCAAAAAAAGCGCTTCGTTTTAGTGCGCTTTTATGGTGCAGATCCAGAAATTTACAAATTATGCTGCACATTCGATCAGCAACTATTTGCTCCGCACGGGCGGGGCCAGACAAGACAGCGTTACACAATGGTGCGAAGTTCAAGAGGAGTGTGTTAAGCCCGTTACCTGCAGGAGAGAAACGCACTTATTTGGACACATTTTCGAAATCTTATTTAAGTGTGGATCACAGACTGGCTGATACTAGCTGCAGCACACGCCCACTCGACAGTTAAAATAACGGCTGTCGCCCAGGATTATTGTCAGCGTTAAACATCGGTGTAGTGGTGAGTGTAGCGGTTGTTGAAAATAACGCCTCGCATATTCTTGCTAAATAGCTTGTCTTTTAATCAACCCAGCGTCAGCATTTCTTCCAGCCAAGGCTGCTCTTCAGTCAACTCGCTCAAGAAGTGCCGCTTGAGTATTTCAATACTGTCATTAGCGATTTTCTCCGGTAAATCACCTAGATCTTCCCTGCGTGCGGTTAACGTTAACGTGCGGAAAAAGGGCTCCATCGGCAATCGTCGCAATTGCACATGATGCAGACGTATACCACTGTGAAAAATACAAAGTGGTGTGGTGATAGTCCAACCTAGGCCCGACGAAACTGCCTCAACGATCGCGTTTGAATTATCTAGCTGCAACCGTTCGGCAGGCTCAACATTGACCCTGCTGAGGTAACGCTCAATTCTTCGCGCTATTAATGTATGGCTTGGGTACCGAATAAAATCCATTTCCGCAGAGAGCGATTTCAAGTCCGCAACGGGTTGACTGTAATCAATAGGAAGAGCCAGCACAAAAGGCTCTCGAAGAATCTGATAATGCTCCATATTCGGATAATCATCCAAAGCATCGTCAGAGATAATGATATCGGTTTTCCTGGTCAGCAATGCATCACCGTGCATGTGCGATAAGCCGGTACTAATCGACCAGTCTTGCGCTCGGCTCTTCAACGAGTTCACCAACGAGCGGCCCACTGCCGTGGCTAAAGAGTCCACCAACGCAATATTCAATCGCCTAACACGATTATAGTGAGACTTTTTAAATGCTTGACGGGTTTTCTGTGCTTCTTGGATTAATCGCGAACTACAGTCTTGTAGAAAGCGCCCTCCAACAGTTAACTCCATTGGTCGTATAGAACGATCGAAAAGCTGAGTTTCTAAGGAATCTTCAAGATTCGCCAACGTCTGCGACACTGAACTTTGCGTCATGCCTAACTGTTCTGCTGCCTGACTCATATTGCCGGTTTTAGCGACCTCGGAAAATACCTCCAACGAACGAAGATCAAAGCCAAAACGTGATGCCATTTTTTATCCCCTGACGCACAGTTCGCGGCGAAACTTATGCGTGTCATTAGTGCAGCGCTATACACATTGGGTATTTTTGACCCATTTTACAGCCAAACCGCCCTTACTATTAGTTTTACTAATACTACAGCATAATGCCAGCTTATGATGATTGCTGGCCTAAATATTTCTCTTTAGGTTAAAACCCTCTTTAACAACAGAGCATTACGTATTAAATCACTCAGTTAAGTTGCGAGTTCGTTAACACCAACTAGTGTTAATCAAACGCCACTAATTAATGACCAACTCCCTGCTTTAGAAACATCGATGACCGTTCGTCGATCGAAACAAAAATTATAGACAGCGAGCACCAGGAATGATGAATTCAAGAGACGTGAAAAGCGTTGCAGATGCCAAGAAAATTGTAGAAGAGCGCAACCTTTCTCATGTCAAAGTTGGCTTGTTCGACAACGACGGAATCATGCGTGGCAAATACATGAGCCGGGAAAAATTCTTCTCCTCGCTAGATAAAGGCTTTGCCTTCTGTGATGTTGTCTTAGGCTGGGACTCAAATGATCAACTGTATGAAAACACGGGCGTAAAATACACCGGCTGGCATACTGGCTACCCCGATGCACCGGTGCGAATTATTCCGGCAAGTTGTCGTGAAATTCCTTTTGAGCCGGACATGCTGCTGTTTTTATGCGAGTTCGATGATGACGCTGCCAAAGTATGCCCACGCAACACCTTAACCCGTATCCTCGAAAAGGCAGACGCGCTGGGTTTTGACGTCTCTGCGGCATTTGAATACGAATTTTTCATGTTCGATGAAACCCCCGACTCTATCCGCGAAAAGGGCTATAAAAACCTAAAACCGATCACACCTGGTTTTTTTGGTTACTCCATGCTCCGTAACTCTGTTCATTCAGAGCTTTATCATGAGCTGATGGAGATGTGCGAGCAGATGGATATGCCCATTGAAGGTCTACATACTGAAACTGGCCCCGGTGTTCTCGAAGCCGCGTTAAACGTCAGTGAGGCTGGCGAAGCCGCTGACAGAGCCGCATTATTTAAGACATTTACCAAGGTTTGGGCGCAGCGCAACGGCATGATGGCCACCTTTATGGCCAAGTGGTCAAACGACTATCCAGGACAATCAGGCCACATTCATATGTCACTGCGTAATAAGTCCGATGGCAAATCAGCTTTTTACGACCCTGAACAGCCCATGTGCATGAGTAAATTGCAGCGCCATTTTATTGCTGGTCAACAAAAGCTGATGCCAGAATTACTGGTCATGATGGCGCAAACGGTCAACGCATACTCGCGTCTTATTCCCGGGTTTTGGGCACCCACTGATGCAACTTGGGGATGCGAAAATCGAACCACCGCACTTCGAGTCATCCCCGGTTCAGCACAGTCTCAGCGTGTGGAGTTTCGTTTAGGCTCTGCCGATGCCAACCCTTATATTGCGCTTGCTGCCTCATTAGGCGCGGGCCTCTATGGCATTGAGCACGGGCTAGAACCCGACCCTATCGTAACGGGCAACGCTTATGAGCAAAAACACCCTGCCCATCAAGCGCTACCACAAACCCTAGATACTGCAGCCTACTGCCTACTCAAATCAGACGCTGCTCGAGAGCTATTTGGTAACGAATTTGTTGAACACTACGCAGCATCCCGAGAATGGGAAGCACGCGAGTATCGCAAACATGTTACCGATTGGGAGCTTGAGCGTTACTTCGAAATTATTTAATCCCGTGTAAACAGTACCTTATTCAAACTATACCGTACGAGTTACCACTCCAAACGGTATTTGGAACAACGATATGAGCACACAAAAAACCTATTCTCCGATTGATGGCAGCCTCTATGTAGAGCGTGAACATGCCGATGCACAAACCATCGACACCGCCGTCGCCAAAGCCACTGCAGCGCAGAAGGAATGGAAAAAAGTTCCGCTAGCAAAGCGCCAAGCCATGTGCCGCAAAGCAGTTGATGCCTTTGTAGCAAACAAAGATGCCATTGCCGAAGAACTCACATGGCAAATGGGACGACCTATCCGTTACACCGCTGGCGAAGTTGCAGGTGTGGATGAACGAGCCAGCTACATGATTGATGCCGCCGAGGAGGCCCTCGCACCTATCGACATCGCTGAAAAGCCAGGCTTTACTCGTTACATCAAGCGTGAAGCCTTAGGTGTAGTTTTTGTTATCGCCCCTTGGAACTATCCGTATCTCACTGCCATTAATGCCATTATGCCAGCCATTCTTGCAGGCAACGTCGTACTGCTAAAGCACTCAGCGCAAACACCCCTTTGTGCAGAACGCTTCTTCGAAGCCTTCGAGTCAGCAGGATTCCCTGAAGGCGTATTTCAATACCTGCATCTAAGCCATGACAATACCGAAACACTCATTGCTAACCCCGCTATCGACTACGTTGCCTTCACTGGTTCCGTCCCCGGTGGTGCTATGGTTGAACGTGCAGCCGCTGGTCGTTTTATCGGTGTTGGTTTGGAGCTTGGCGGCAAAGACCCTGCTTACGTACGTGCCGATGCAGACATCGACAACGCAGTTGAAACCACCGTTGACGGCGCCTTTTTTAACTCGGGACAGTCCTGCTGCGGTGTAGAACGCATTTATGTTGATGAATCTATCTATGACGAGTTTGTCGAAAAAGCGGTCGCACTAGTCAACCAATACACGCTCGGCCGCTCTGATGATCCAGAGGTCACACTTGGCCCTGTAGTTCGCGCCTCGGCTGCTGAGTTCGTTCGCGGACAAGTCGCCGAAGCCATTGAACAAGGTGCGATTGCCCATATCGACGCTGCTAATTTCCCAATGGCTAAAGCTGATAGCGCTTATATCGCACCGCAAGTCCTCACCAACGTAAACCACAGTATGCGAGTGATGACCGAAGAGTCTTTCGGTCCCGTTGTTGGCATCCAAAAAGTTAGCGGTGACGAAGAAGCAATCACATTAATGAACGATAGCGATTTCGGTCTCACCGCTTCTATTTTTACTGCCGATATTGACACCGGTATTCACCTGGGCGAACAGATCAACACAGGCACCTTCTTTTTAAACCGCTGCGATTATCTAGACCCAGCGTTAGCATGGACCGGTGTAAAGAATTCAGGTCGCGGCTGCACATTATCGACGTTGGGCTATGAATCGCTCACCCGCCCTAAGTCGTTCCATCTCAAGACAGAAGTGTGAAAAACATCGTCTGAACAAGTGAAGAGAATCGTTATGTCAGATTTAAATGCTAACTGGAATTACCCCAACGCGATTGCAACAGGCCGAGGCCGTATTGCCGAACTACCAGAGCTCTGCAAAAAAATGGGGATGGCGGCACCCCTTCTCATTACCGATCCCGGTTTGGCCGCGTTAGCTATCGTCAAAAATGCAGTGACCAACTGTAATCAAGCAGGCTTAACCTGCGGCTTGTTTTCAGAGATCCAAGGCAACCCAACCGGCGAAAACGTCGACGCAGGCACCAAAGCTTACCTTAACGGTAACCATGATGGTGTGATTGCTTTTGGTGGTGGCTCAGCCCTAGATGCTGCCAAAGCTGTCGCTCTGATGGTGGGTCAAGATTTACCACTGTGGGATTTTGAGGACGTTGGCGACAACTGGACACGCGTAAACGAGTCTGGTGTCGCACCGATTATCGCTATACCAACCACCGCAGGCACAGGGTCAGAAGTGGGTCGCGCATCCGTCATCACCGATGCCGAAAAACATGTAAAGAAAATCATCTTCCACCCATTAATGCTTCCTGGCGCTGTGATTCTTGATCCAGAACTGACCACAGGTTTACCACCACATATTACTGCAGCCACCGGAATGGATGCCCTATCACATAACTTAGAAGCGCTTTGCTCGCCGTTTTATCACCCGATGGCAGAAGGCATTGCTGTTGAAGGCTGCCGCTTGGTGAAAGAATATCTCCCGCGTGCCGTGGCTAATGGCGAGGACTTAGAAGCTCGTACCCAAATGCTGGTTGCATCCAGCATGGGAGCTACAGCCTTTCAAAAAGGCTTAGGTGCTATGCACGCATTAGCTCACCCGCTAGGCGCACTGTACAACGCTCATCATGGTTTATTGAACGCCATTTTAATGCCCTATGTTTTGGTCGCCAACCGCACAGCCATCGAAGAGCGTATTGATCGCTTATCTCGTTATATGGGCTTAGAAGCACCCGGCTTCGACGGTTTTTTAACTTGGGTTCTGGAAATGCGTAAAGACTTAGGAATTCCTCACACACTGGCAGGAATCAACATTAATGCTGATGACGCAGAGCGTGTCGGTGCAATGGCAGAAGAGGACCCGTCAGCAGGCGGCAACCCTATTCCATTTAATGCAGCACAATACGCAGGGATTTTCCGCAATGCTGTGAACGGCAGCCTGTAAGAAATCCAACATTAAGCACAGCGTAAAGGAGAGATCTGCGGAAATGAAAATAGGCATCCTACAATGCGATGACGTGCTGGACGATCTCCAGCCCCTATTCGGGAATTATCCCGAGATGTTTGAGCGCTTGTTAAAAGAAGCAGCACCAGACGATTGGCAGTTCATCACGTATCGCGTTATTGATGGCGAGTTTCCTGACTCTGTTAACGACTGTGACGGTTATATCACCACAGGTAGTCGTCATGGCGTGAATGATGATGAAGCCTGGATTGATGATCTAGAGCGTTTTGTGAAAACAATTGCAGATAGCGACAAGAAGTTTGTTGGTATCTGCTTTGGTCATCAAATATTAGCGAAAGCTATGGGTGGCGCTGTGGACCGTTCGGATAAAGGTTGGGGGATAGGTGTGTCTTTCACCAATGTCGTTACCGAGAAGGCTTGGATGACGCCTTACCAGCCGGGGCTAGATTTAGTGGTCAGCCATCAAGACCAAATAAGCCAGTTACCGGAAGGCGCAGAAGTGCTTGCTAGTAATAGCTTCTGCCCTTACTACATGGTGCAATATCAAAATCACTTGATGTCGATCCAAGGTCATCCAGAGTTCAGCAAACCCTACTCAAACGCCTTGATGGAAAAACGTCGTAACCGTATTCCAGCAGAGCGAATCCGAGAAGGTAAGGCGTCACTGTCCGCCAACACGGATGACCGTCTCACCATGCGTTGGATTGTCAATTTCTTTGCGAGTTAAGCACGGATGCTTTGCGCTAAAGGTCTCTTCAGCCGGTTAGTTATTAAGCATTTGCCAACCAAGCTAACTTAAACGAATTCTTTTTCGATCTCGCTCCAATAATGCACGGGGCGATTAGCAGACTCGAAAAATGCAATTTCTCTCGCCACACCAGAACTTTCTTTCCAACCATCAATGTCCAGCACAATCAATTCATCCATGGCCTGCATAAAGTGCTGATCCACCGGCGCCCACAGTACTGATATATCATCTCGCCCCATTGCCTTAAGCTCATTATTAATCGGGTGTGACATACTCACTTGGCTAAAGATAGCATGCCCTGCAGCAATCACATGTGCAGAGACTTGATTGCATTTAACGAAACGGCTCTCCACAACTTTTGCATCAGTATGACCATAAGGGCAAGCAAGAAAAAAACTACGCATGATGTCTCCAATGACAATCAGTCAACAAAATAACCAACAAAACAAGCAACAAAATAAGCAAGAACGAATCACTTAATAAAAAGCAGAAAAATACTAAACAGCCATAAAAAAAGCGTCTGGGTGTTAACCAGACACTTTATAGGTAACGCTATAAGTAACTCGCGAAGCAGGATAATCCCTAGAGCGGTAGCAATTAGTAGCGGTAAGGAACGCCCGCTTTGTCCATTACTTTCGAGTACTCTTTAAAGATCTCAACAACCTGTGCTGCACGGTCATTGGTAGAAGCCAACTCATCCCAGAAACTGCTAGCATCAGAAACAACGCCTTCCCATTCCTTCGCAGGAATCTCAGTCAGCTCAAGTTTATCGCCATTAACACGAAGATCAGCTTCACCACCCCAATACCAAACCTGACGGTAGTAGTGCGATTGATCCATACTCATTCTGAACAGCTCTTGTAAATGCGGAGGCACTTTTTTCCAGCTTTCAGTATTAGCAAAATAAGAACCACACCAAGCACCAGTAACGTTATTCAGTAGTGCGTAGTTACAGATGTCTGCCCAGCCAACCTCATAGGCTTCAGTAAAGCCACACCACGCAACACCATCCAATTCACCGGTTTGAAGTGCAACTTCAACGTCTTCCCATGGAATCGTTACAGGAATAAGACCATAGCGAGCCAAGAAACGGCCAGCGGTAGGTACACCAAACACTTTCAACCCTGCCATGTCTTTAACAGAGCGGATAGGCTTATCAACGGTGAAGATGTGGAGTGGATCCCATGCACCGGCACCTAACCATTCAACACCTTTGATTTCATCATAGGCTTCTTTCCAAATTTTATTCATGCCGTAACGTTCGAAAAGCACAGGCATATCAAGGCTGTAGCGAGTCGAGAATGGGAAGTAACCACCGAAATCAGCCACATCTGCTGGCGAAGCCATCGTCGCATCATCAGATTGAACCGCATCTAAGGTACCGTTCTGCAAAGCACGAAACAGTTCCCCTGTTGGAACCAACTGATCGGCATAGAAGAGTTCAATCTCCATTTCGCCGTTAGCAGCTTTGTTAAACGCTTCGATCTGCGGCTTGATTACATGAGCACCAAGCGGTGCGCCTGAATAGGTCTGCATACGCCATTTAATAGGTTTGGTGCGCTCTTTAATGACTGCTGGTGCTGCAATTGTGCTAGTTGCGCCCAACGTAGCAGCAGCGCCTAAGCCAGCGGCAGTTAAGAACTTTCTTCTGGTAGTCATATCATTCTCCTGATTTCGGACATCACGGTTACTTCGTTACTGGATTCAAGTTACTCGCTTACATAGTCACTGGTTGCCAGTTAAGGACCTCATCGCCCATAAACGTACTCAGGCAGCCATAGGGCTATTTGTGGAAAAATCATAATCAACGACAACGCAAACACCATGATCAAAACGAACGGAGTAATAGATACATAGATATCTCGTAAACCAATTTCCGGCGGCGCCATGGCCTTCATCAGAAATAGGTTGTAACCAAAAGGCGGTGTCATGTACGCGATTTGCGTTGTAATTGTGTATAGCACGCCGTACCAAATCAGATCGAAACCGAGTAAGCCGACGAGAGGAATATAAAGAGGGGCAACAATGACCAACATCGCCGTATCGTCAAGGAAGGTACCCATCAGAATAAAGCTGAGCTGCATCAGAATTAAGATAACCCATGGATTCAAACCTAACTGCTCAGTGAAAAGACCTTCAATCGCTTTAACTGCACCCAAGCCATCGAAGACCGCACCAAACGCTAATGCCGCAAGAACAATCCACATAAACATACAAGAAATACCCAGCGTGCCGCGCACTGAGTTTTCAAAGACAGTTTTATTCATTCGACCTTTAAGCACCGCACCAATAAAGGCAGCGATAGCACCGATAGCCGAGCTTTCTACCAAACTCGTCCAGCCACTCACGAAAGGCACCATCATCGATGCGAAAATAGCTAACGGAAGGACACCCGCTAGTAACAATTTATACTTTTCAGCCTTACTAATATTTCGATCTGCATCGCTGATTGCTGGGCCTAATTCAGGCTGCGCTTTACAGCGAAGGTAAATATAAATAATAAATAACGCTGCCATCATCAGGCCGGGTATCACCCCCGCCATCCACAACTGACTAACAGGTTGTCGCGCAATCATCGCGTAAAGCACCAAGACCACCGAGGGGGGGACCAATATCCCCAGAGACGAACCGGCCTGAATGACCCCCGTCACCATTCGTTTATCGTAACCTCGCTTTAGCAGTTCAGGCAGCGCGATAGTGGCACCAATCGCCATCCCCGCTACACTCAATCCATTCATGGCAGAAACTAACACCATCAAACCGATAGTACCGATCGCTAACCCGCCATTGACCCCGCCCATCCAGACGTGGAACATTTTATAAAGATCATCCGCAATGCGACTTTCGCTCAACACAAATCCCATAAAAATAAACATGGGCAGCGTGAGCATGGGGTACCACTTCATGACTTTAATAGCAGCAGCAAACGGGATATCAGAACCACCACCGCCCCAGAGCAGCACTGCGGCGATAGCCGCGATACTACCAATAGCTGCAAAAACCCGCTGACCGGTAAAGAGCATCAGCATCATGGAGGAAAACATCAGTAAGGCGATTAACTCATACGGCATTAGATTTCAACTCCACGAATCTTCGCAACATCTTTAAACAACTCCGAAAAGGCCTGCAACAGCATCAAAAAGATGCCAAAACACATTATTGATTTGATAGGCCACATTTGCGGACGCCAAAGAGTTGGGCTTCGCTCGCTGTATTCAACAGCGTACATTGTTGAATCAATGCCTCCGTAAAGCAGTACACCTAAATAAAAGATCAAAAAGAAAATAGTAAAAGAGTCAACCCAGGCTTTTTTACGCACTGACCAACGGCCATAAAACAAATCCATGCGCACATTAGTGCCCATTTGGATCGCATAAGCACCACCAATCAGGTAATAAGCCACTAAAGCAAACTGCGCGGTTTCCAACGTCCAAAAAGCAGGGACGACAAAAACAGCTTTAGAAATTGATGACCACAACAGAATCCCCATCATGACGAACAAGCCATACATCATCAGACGACCGAAGAAACGGTTCATCTTGTCTACATACTTAATGTAGAGTTTTATTACCGTCGGCAAACCACAGCCCTCTTCGTTGTCATTGCTTGTTCACTCACAGGATGTCGACTCCAGCAGCAGCCAAAGCCGCTTGCATATTGGCCGGTGGCGCATCTTCAAGCACTAATCGGTCAATCTTATCTAGCTCACAAATACTAAAGGTTGACGACCGCTCTAGCTTGGACAGGTCAGCAACCACTGTTAGCTCATTGGCGTATTCCGCCATTGCTTGAGCGACCCTTGCCTCATCTTCTGAATAGTCATATGCGCCTTGCTGGTCGAAGGCATACACCGTCAAAATAGTGTGATCAGTGCGATACCGAGCAATTTCCGCACAGGTTTGCGCACCGACTGTTTGGGCATTGTCATGGGAATAAGTGCCCCCAAGCAGTACCGCTTTAGAGCCGTTTTGCGCCGCTGAAATTAAGGCAGCGATATTAGTGGAATTGGTGATCACGGTGAGGTCGCGTATTCTGGCGAGCGCTTCTGTACAGACTAAGGTCGCTGAACCGGTGTCGATCATTACCGACTGTCCTGGTTTCACCAGTTTTGCCACTTTTTCAGCAACACCATGCTTAGCCGTGAGATTCTTTTTCAGGCGCTCTCCGAATGAGCCTTCTTGCTGTGCCTCAACTCTTACAGCACCCCCATGAAACTTTCTGATCTGACCGGTTGTTGCCAACACGTTGAGATCACGTCGAACCGTTTCTTGGGACGCGTTAAGTGCTATCGCCAACTCTTCAACGGTTGCACGGCCATTTTTTTCGACCATTTCAACAATCGTTGCTCGACGGACAGCAGGCCGGAGGGTTTTAAGCTGCTTTGGCGACATTGGATCCTCTCATAATATTTCTCCAATAATTTAACAGCCAGCAAAATAAAATCTACATAAAAATGACCATTTGGTCATATCTTTTTATTTATATTTTATTTTCAATAACTTAACAAGATACAAAAATGATAAATATATGACTGAATAGCAAATAATACGCACACCATATTTATCACGACCATAATTAAGCGTATATTCAACGCACTCAAAATACGCATTTAGTCAATTCACCCATAGGATCTGCAGGATTAACATTGCAATCAAATCACTATGACATAGCCATTATCGGTGCCGGAGTCGTCGGCTGCGCCATGGCCCGCCGCTTTACACTGGATGGCGCCCGCGTGCTGGTTCTAGAAAAAGCGCCAGACGTGCTAGACGGCGCCTCCAAAGGCAATAGCGCGATCCTACATACAGGGTTTGATGCGCCACCCCAATCAATAGAGCACCACTGCATTCAGGCAGGTTATCAGGAGTATTTGGCGATTGCTGAAAGCCTCTCACTCCCTATTCTTAAAAGCAGTGCAATGGTCATTGCTTGGACAGAAGAGCAACTACAGCAACTGCCTAAGCTGATTGAGAAAGCCCACCAAAATGGCGTTAATGACGTAGCTATGCTGACGCGCGAAGCAATCCTCCGTCGCGAGCCTAACCTATCAAGCAAACTATTAGGCGGCTTTGAAATTCCCGGTGAATACTTGATCGACCCTTGGTCTACGGCACACGCTTATATTCTCCAAGCCATCGCCAATGGAGCAACGCTAGAACGCGGCGTTGAACTGCGCGGCGGCGAATACAGTGATAATGGCTGGACATTAACGGCTGACAAGAACGGTGCTAGAGCAACCTACCACGCTAAAACCGTGATTAATTGTGCAGGACTCTATGGTGATGTGGTTGATCAAGTTCTGATCAAAGAGCAAAATTTTACTATTGCTCCACGTAAAGGCCAGTTTGTTGTATTTGATAAAGCGGCCTCTGAGCTGGTCTCTGCAATTATCCTCCCAGTACCTACAGCCACCACCAAAGGCGTCGTCATCTGCCGAACTATTTTTGGTAACGTGCTGGTCGGCCCTACCGCTGAAGAACAAGAAAGCCGCACGGACAGCGCCACCGAGCGAGAAACCTTGCAAGACCTCCGCCGCAAAGGTATCGAAATGCTGCCGGGCCTCAACACCTGCGAAGTCACTACCGCTTACGCAGGTCTTCGCCCCGCCACTGAGTTTAAGGATTACCAAATTAAACAACATAGCGGTAAAAGCTACATTACCGTTGGCGGCATTCGTTCCACCGGCCTTAGCGCCGCGCTAGGTATCGCACAATATGTCGCCAAAATCGTGAAAGCGTCAGGCAATGATTTCCGACCAATAACACACCCTAAGCTCCCTACGCCAGATCGACTATCCAACTATCATCAACGGGATTGGCAGTGCAGCGGTAATGACGGCATTGTCTGCCACTGCGAACTAGTATCTCGACGCGAAATCAATAACGTCCTTGATGGCCCCATGCCCCCAGGCACATTACAAGGGCTAAAACGTAGAACACGATCCACCATGGGCCGCTGCCAAGGGTTTTATTGCATGGCTGAACTGGCTGAACTCACTAAAGGACGGTTACCACAACCGATCACGAAGGAGAGCAATGATGACTGATTCTTTATCAGCACAGCCACCTTCTGCCTCAGCCTTATCACGCTTTACAAACACAGAACACTGTACGGTCGCCATTGTCGGCGGTGGCACCTCTGGCCTTGCTCTTGCTGCGGAGCTGATGCGCTTATCCGTAGGTAAAGTCATCGTCTTGGAACGAGAAGCACAAGCAGGCGGGATTCCTAGACATTGCGGCCACTACCCCTTCGGCGTGCGCGAATACAAGCGCCTTCTC
>JBLXCH010000046.1:0-24041 GCA_048265065.1 Motiliproteus sp.
AGCTCAAGTCCAACCTGCAGGAAGTGCGCGCGCGCGGCGGCGAGCTGATCGTCTTCGCTGATCGCGAAGCGGGTATCGAGAACGGCGAGGGCACCTTTATCGTCAGCATGCCGCACATCCACGATGTGCTGACGCCGATCCTCTATACCCTGCCGTTGCAGCTATTGTCCTATTACGTTGCAGTGCTACGCGGCACGGACGTCGACCAGCCGCGCAACCTGGCCAAGAGCGTGACGGTGGAATAACCGCCGGCTGGCGCGGTAAACACTTGTGGGCGGACAATAAAGTCTTAAACTGAACAAAATAGATCTAAACTATGACAATAAAGCCTTAAACTAGACAAAATAGTTGTAAACTGAAATTAGTCCAGTTATGCTGTGAAAAAGCATACTGGACTTTTATTATGGCTAAAGCAAACTCTTCATTTTCTGAAGTACAAATTGCCCGTCGTATTAAAGAGGGGCGGGGCCAAGGGCATGGTAAAGACTATATTCCATGGCTAACAGTACAAGAAGTCCCTTCAGCAGGTCGTTCCCACCGTATTTACTCTCATAAAACGGGACGAGTTCACCATTTGCTCTCTGATTTAGAACTTGCTGTTTTTCTCAGTCTTGAATGGGAGAGCAGCGTGTTGGATATACGTGAGCAGTTTCCCTTATTACCTAGTGACACCAAGCAGATTGCAATAGATAGTGGCATTAAGCATCCTGCTATTCGTGGTGCAGATCAGGTTATGTCTACTGATTTTTTAGTGGACTGCAAAGATGGTCCTTTTGAGCAGTTTGCTATCCAAGTCAAACCTGCAGCAGCCTTACAAGACGAGCGTACCTTAGAAAAACTAGAACTAGAGCGTCGTTATTGGCAGCAAAAGCAAATTCCTTGGTTCATTTTTACTGATAAAGAAATAAATCCCGTTGTAAAAGAAAATATTGAATGGCTTTATTCAGTGAAAACAGAAGGGGTTTCTGCGGAGCTTTTAGCACAACTGCCAACATTGGCCCATATCCTGCAAGAAAAAGGAGATGAAAACATTATCAATGTCAGTAAGCAGGTTGATATTGCTTATGATTTGGAGTTAGGCAAAACATTGAGTGAGATACGAGCCTTAACCGCAAATGGTTTTATTAAGTTCAATATTCATAAGTCTTTCAGGGCAAATAAGTGTGCAGATCTCTGTATTAGCCAAGTAGTGAATATGGAGGAGTTGCGCTATGTGGCAAATTAATGAGGTTGTGCTATTTGATAATGATCCGTATCGCATTTTGGCTATAGAGGATGGCCAAGTTGTCTGGATGCAAATAAGCGCTGATAAAGGAGTTCCACAAGCTAGGGCTGAGTTGTTGCTAATGCAGTATTTAGATGAAGGCCGCTTAGTTAGAACTGATGACCCTTATGTACATCTTGATTTAGAAGAGCCGTCAGTAGATTCTGTCAGCTTCCAGAAGCGCGAGGAGGATTATCGAAAAATTCTTCCTATTATTAATAGTAAGGATCGTTTCGACCCTAAAGTCAGAAGCGAACTCGTTGAGCATGTGGTCCAAGAACATAAGGTTACTAAGGCTACAGTTTATAAGTTGTTACGCCGTTACTGGCAGCGTGGTCAAACGCCTAATGCATTAATTCCCGACTACAAAAACAGCGGTGCACCAGGGGGAAGACGTTCAGCGACAGGAACAGCAAAAATTGGCCGAGCCAGAGAATATGGTAAGGGTGAAGGAACCAAGGTAACGCCCGAGATTGAACGCCTTTTTAGGTTGACCATAGAAAAGCACCTGTTAAATCAAAAAGGTACAAAGACAACCGTTGCCTATAGACGATTTGTAGATTTGTTTGCTCAGTATTTTCCTCGCATTCCCCAAGAGGATTACCCAACACTACGTCAGTTTCGCTATTTTTATGATCGAGAATACCCTAAAGCTCAGCGGTTAAAGTCCAGAGTTAAAGCAGGGATATATAAAAAAGACGTACGCCCATTAAGTAGTACAGCCACTTCTCAGGCGTTAGGCCCTGGGAGTCGTTATGAGATTGATGCCACGATTGCTGATATTTATTTAGTGGATCATCATGATCGCCAAAAAATCATAGGAAGACCAACGCTTTACATTGTGATTGATGTGTTTAGTCGGATGATCACGGGCTTTTATATCGGCTTTGAAAATCCGTCGTATGTGGTGGCGATGCAGGCTTTTGTAAATGCTTGCTCTGACAAAACGGCCATTTGTGCCCAGCATGATATTGAGATTAGTAGCTCAGACTGGCCGTGTATAGGTTTGCCAGATGTGTTGCTAGCGGACCGTGGTGAGTTAATGAGTCATCAGGTCGAAGCCTTAGTTTCTAGTTTTAATGTGCGAGTGGAAAGTGCTCCACCTAGACGTGGCGATGCTAAAGGCATAGTGGAAAGTACGTTTAGAACCCTTCAAGCTGAGTTTAAATCCTTTGCGCCAGGCATTGTAGAGGGCAGTCGGATCAAAAGCCATGGTGAAACAGACTATAGGTTGGATGCATCTCTGTCGGTATTTGAGTTCACACAAATTATTTTGCGTACGATCTTATTCAGAAATAACCATCTGGTGATGGATAAATACGATCGAGATGCTGATTTTCCTACAGATTTACCGTCTATTCCTGTCCAGCTATGGCAATGGGGTATGCAGCATCGTACAGGTAGTTTGAGGGCTGTGGAGCAAGAGCAGTTGCGAGTAGCGTTACTACCTCGCCGAAAGGTCTCTATTTCTTCATTTGGCGTTAATTTGTGGGGTTTGTATTACTCGGCGTCAGAGATTCTACGAGAGGGTTGGTTGCAGCGGAGCACTGATATAGCTAGACCTCAACATTTAGAAGCGGCTTATGACCCAGTGCTGGTTGATACGATTTATTTGTTTCCCCAGACTGGCAGTCGTGTATTTTGGCGCTGTAATCTAACGGAACGTAGTCGGCAGTTTAAAGGCCTCTCATTTTGGGAGGTTTGGGATATACAAGCACAAGAAAAACACAATAAAGCCAATGCGAAGCAGGATGAGTTAACTAAACGCAGGGAGCTTGAGGCGTTTATTCAGCAAACCATTCAGAAAGCGAATAAGTTAACGCCCAGTACTACTGAGCCCAAATCAACACGCATTAAGCAGATTAAAACTAATAAAAAAGAAGCCGTGACCTCAGAGCGTAAAAAACGTGCGGAGCTTTTGAAGCCTAGTTCGTCTGGAGAAGAGGCGAAGGTGATTCCTTTTAACGCAGTGGATGTAGACGAGCAAGAGGATTACCGCTTACCTAGTTATATACCAGAGTTATTTCAGGACCCTGATGAGGACAAGTCATGAGTGTTAGTAAACTTCAGGCTATTTACCGTGAAACAGGTGTTCAAGCTTACCAGGGTAATCCTTTGATCGAGGCTTTACCTCTTTTACAGGAGTCTGTGGAGAGTGCCGTTTTGTTAAAGTCTCCATTCAAGCTAGGGAAGTCAGACTTACAGAGTTCCCGGGTTGTTCGTGCTCATACGGTTTGTAGAATACCAGATGATTACTTTCAGCCTACTAAGTTGCATGTGGCGCTTAGTGAGCGTATCTCCGTCATGATTCGAGGTGGTTATGTAGGTCGAAACCCTAAAACGGGTGATTGGCAAAAACACCTCCAGAATGGATATGAACGCGTACAAAAAGGTGAGCTAGGAGCTTTTAGGTTTGAGGAGGCAAAATCTACGGCACAAAGTATGTCTTTAATTGGTTGTTCGGGCAGTGGAAAAACGACGTCTTTACAGCGCATCTTAGCGACTTACCCACAAGTTATCTACCATCCTGAGTTAAATCTAGAGCAAGTTGTTTATTTGAAGGTGGATTGCTCTCACAATGGCTCGTTAAAGGAAATTTGTTTAAATTTTTTCAGGGCACTAGATCGAGCGCTAGGCTCCAACTATGAGCGCCGCTATGGTTTAAAACGACATGGCATTGAGACGATGTTGGCTTTGATGGCTCAAATTGCAAATACTCATGCTTTAGGTCTTTTAGTTATAGATGAGATTCAACATTTAAGCCGATCTCGTTCAGGTGGGTCTCAAGAGATGCTGAACTTCTTTGTGACCATGGTAAATACAATTGGTGTACCCATTTTATTAATTGGTACCCCTAAAGCTAGAGAAATTTTTGAAGCAGACTTAAGATCAGCTCGTCGAGGTGCAGGTTTTGGGGCTCTTTTTTGGGATCCAATGGAACAAATGCATGATGGACGGATGAATAATGAGTGGGTGGCATTTACGAATAACTTGTGGAAGCTTCAACTTCTACAGCGTAAAGATCTTGTCTTATCCGATGAAATTCGTGAGGTTTGGTATGAATTAAGTCAGGGTATTTTAGATATTGTAGTCAAGCTCTTTGTGCTTGCTCAACTTCGTGCTTTGGCTTTAGGGAGCGAGCGTATTACTTCAGGTTTATTGCGCGCAGTTTATAACGAAGAATTGAAACCAGTTCATCCGATGCTAGAGGCTTTGCGGTCTGGAAGCCCTGAGAAAATCGCTCGTTATTCTGATTTAGTAGTTCCTGAAATTGATAAACGGTTAATTCAACTTCAGTTAGATATTGCTGCCATACAAGAACACACGTCAGAAGAAAAGGCGCTTCAGGAGTTAGATACGGAAGATCAGCGTCATTTTTACTTAATGCTAAAAGAGGATTACGACTCTGATTTGCTTGTTCCCACAATCCAAAAAGCCTTTAAACAAAATCCCACTATGACAAGGCAGAAGTTATTGCCGATTATTTTGCAGTGGTTAACTGAGGGTGAAGCATTAGAGTCAGTAACAGAAAAGTCTTCCAAGAGTAAAAAAGCACCGGCTACAACCGTAATAAAACCTAATGCTTGGGATAGTTTGCCTGATACGGATTTACGTTATATCTATTCACAACGCCAACCTGAAAAAACCATGCATGAACGGTTAAAAGAGAAAGGAGTGGTAGTGGATATGGCGAGCTTATTTAAACAAGCAGGCTAGCCATGAGAAATTTTCCTGTTCCGTACTCGAATGAGCTGATTTATAGCACTATTGCACGGGCAGGAGTTTATCAAGGGATTGTTAGTCCTAAGCAGCTACTAGACGAGGTATATGGCAACCGTAAGGTGATCGCTACCTTAGATCTGCCCTCGCATTTAGGTGTGATAGCAAGGCATCTACATCAAACAGGACGTTACTCTTTTCAGCAGCTTATTTATGAGCATACCTTGTTCCCTTTATATGCCCCGTTTGTAGGCAAAGAGCGCCGAGACGAAGCGATTCGGTTAATGGAGTACCAAGCTCAAGGTGCTGTGCATTTAATGCTAGGAGTCGCTGCTTCTAGGGTTAAAAGTGATAACCGCTTTAGATACTGCACAGATTGCGTTGCTACTCAGCTTAATAAGTATGGGGAAGCCTTTTGGCAACGAGATTGGTATTTGCCTGCTTTGCCATATTGCCCAAAACACGGTGCTTTAGTCTTCTTTGATAGAGCAGTAGATGATCACCGACATCAATTTTGGGCTTTGAGTCATACTGAGCTGCTTTCAGATTACCCCAAAGACTCCCTATCTCAATTAACAGCACTAGCTGCTTATATAGCCCCTCTGTTAGACGCTCCAGAAGCACAAGAGCTTTCCCCAAGCCTTGAGCAGTGGACGCTGTTTTATCAGCGCTTAGCGCAGGATTTAGGATTTACCAGAGGTAAACACATTCGTCATGACTTAGTGGCAGAGAGAGTGAGGCGTAGCTTCAGTGATGAGGTACTGGAAAAACTGTATTTAACACTTGAAGAGCATAAGGAAGTCTGTTGGCTGAAAAGAGTATTTCGCAAGCATAGAAAAACCTTTAGTTATTTGCAGCATAGTATTGTGTGGCAAGCCTTATTGCCAAAACTAACGGTTATAGAGGTGCTACAGCAGGCAAGTGCTATTACTGGGCACTCTATAGCGACAACACCTGTCAGCCAGTCTGTGCAACCTAACTCTGAAGATTTAGCTATTAAACGTAAAAAATGGCAGCAGCTGGTGCATCTATACCAAGGGATTAACGAGGCAAGACAGTCTTTAGAGGGTGGGGCGCTATACGCTTGGCTTTACCGACATGACAGGGATTGGTTAGTTCACTGGAATCAACAGCATAAACAAGAGCGTCTGGCACCCGCCCCTAGAGTTGATTGGAACCAAAGAGATCGAATTGCTGTACGACAACTGCTAAGAATCATAAAGCGTTTAGATAGTAGCCTTGATCACCCAAGAGCGACATCGAGCTGGCTGTTAAAGCAAACTCCTAACGGAACCTCTCTTGCAAAAAATCTACAGAAATTGCCTTTGGTAGCGCTTTGCCTAAAGCGTTACTCAGAGAGAGTGGAAGACTATCAAATTAGACGGATTAGCCAAGCTTTTATTAAGCTTAAACAGGAAGATGTTGAGCTTAGGCGCTGGCGATTATTAAGAAGTGCAACGTTATCTAAAGAGCGAATAACAAAAGAAGCACAAGTTTTTTTGGAAATGGTCTGTGAGGAGGATTGAGTGGTTAAGCTAGCTTGTTTTGATGACAATGTGCAGGTGGTGCATATTGGCCATTTATTCCGTAACTCGGGTCATAAGGAGTGGCGTATTTTTGTTTGGTTTAATCCAATGCAAGAACGGAAATGGACTCGATTTACTCATTTGCCTTTATTAAGTCGAGCTAAGGTGGTTAACAGTACAACAAAGCAAATAAATAAGGCGGATCGTGTGATTGAGTTTGAAGCATCGGATCTTCAACGAGCCAAAATGATCGATTTTCCTAACCTGTCGTCCTTTGCTTCCGTACGCAACAAGGATGGAGCGCAGAGTTCATTTATTTATGAAGCTGAAACACTATATAGCAAGATTCGTTATCACATCCCGCAGTTAGAGCTAGCTCGGGCATTATTTTTAGTTAATTCTTATTTCTGTCGAAGCTGTTTGAGCAGTACCGCTTTACAGCAAGAGTTCGACGTACAGTATGAAGTTGAGAGAGATCATTTAGAGATACGAATTTTGCCTAGTTCTTCGTTTCCTAAAGAGGCGTTAGAGCAGTCGGCCGTAGTGCAGCTTTTAGTTTGGCTATTTTCTGATCCAGATGTCATGGATTCGTATGAAAGCATTTTTAAGCACTATCAACAAAATAGAGAAATTAAGAATGGCGTTGAAAGCTGGGGCTTTAGCTTTGATCCTCCGCCCATGCAGGGATGGAAACTACATGTAAAAGGACGTTTTTCTAATGAGAGTAGGGATTATTTAGTTGAGGAAATAGTAGGTTTAGAAATCAACGCTATGCTTCCTAGCACAACAACTATTAGCCATGCCTCTTTTCAAGAAAAGGAGGCAGGTGAGGGCGGTACGAAACACATAGTAGTCCCAATAGAGCCAGCCGTTGATGATGAGGATTTACAGTTAGACGATGAAGAGACGGCCAATATAGACACAGACACACGAGTCATAGAGGCTGAGCCGACATGGATAAGTTTTAGTAGACCTAGTCGAATTGAAAAATCTCGCAGGGCAAGAAAAAGTAGCCAAACTATTTTAGAAAAAGAAGAAGCAACAACAAGTGAAAATAGTAATTTGGTTAGTACTGATGAGCCACACTTAGGTGGTGTCCTAGCAGCGGCAGATGTGGGTGGGAAGCAGGATGCAACCAATTACAACTCTATTTTTGCCAATCGTTTTGCAGCCTTTAATGAGTTAATTTCAATTCTAAAAACTAAATTTAGATGTCGTGTGACGTTTGAGGAAACACTGGTTTTGCCAAAGGTTGGGCGTAGCCGACTACATCTGTGTAAAGATGGCTCACCAAGGGTGATTAAAGCCGTTGGATTACAGCGTAATGATAGGGAATTTGTATTGCTAGAGGTGGATGCCTCGGATGGAGTGAAAATGCTTTCTACCAAAGTGTTGACTGGTGTTGATAGCGAAACATGGCAGAGTGATTTTGACCGAATACGACGTGGGGTAGTGAAGAGCTCCTTGAACTGGCCAAATGGTTTGTTGGATCAGTTATATGGACAAGATGGGCATAGAGGGGTGAATCATCCGAAGGGACTGAGTGAGTTGGAGGTGTTGAGAGAAGATATGGAAGGGTGGGCTGAAAGAGTTATCTAGATGAGGGGAGGTTAAGTCGGTTAGTTGTTGTTTAAATTTTGTGGTGGACCAGTAATATTTCTTGGTTTTTTGTTAGTCGTACGCAGGATAGAAATTTAGTGGATTAGTACAAATAAGAGTGGAACTATGATTATTCAATATGAAGTTTATTCAGATAAAAAAGAAGATGTTGCTCTTGTGGCTAAGTATTGGGCAAAAGATGAACATGGAAAATTTGAGCACAAAGTGGCCAGTCTGATCCCTTATGGGGATATTACAACTACCTCAAAGCTTACTAAGTACATTAATACGATATCTAAAGCTTGGTATGAGCCGTTTCGATGCAAAAGATGTGAGGAGCATATACGAGTATGGTCTCGTACTACTCCTCTTCCAAGACACAATCAAACTTGTGATCATTGTTGGCAGACTCTAGAGAATGAGAGGAGATATTTGCTCCAAAAGAAAGCGGAAGAGGCACAGCGTAGAATAGATCTAATAACCAAAGAAAACAAACATTTAAGGGTTGACTACACTTCAGTGGCTGATGATGCCGCATTGTTACTACTGGCTTTAAGAAAAGCAGTAAAGCCAAAGTTCCTGTGGGAGTCATTTGAACTGAATGATTGTAAAGGATTAGCCCCTACTAATATTGATGTGTTCATGCAAATAACGACTAAGCCATCCAGCTTTGGCCAAATTAAGCCGTCTGCAAAAAGGCGGCTTTTTTATTTTCTGGGCTTTTCACGTTAGCCGGTAATAACGACTTCCACACCTTGAGCTTCGATTGCAGCCAGTTGATTGTGATTGGCTTTTGAATCCGTAATCAAACGGTGCTTAGCATTCCATGGCGCAATTCTAAAACTAGCGAAAGCATCAAGCTTTGTGTGATCAGCGAGAATGGTTACTCGACTGGCTGCTGCAATAAATGCGCGATTCATGGCTGCATCTTCGTTATCGCGCATGTAAAAGCCATTTTCTGAAATAGCATGTACCCCTAGAAAGGCTTCCCGAATCTGAAAGTCGTCGAAGCGCTCTTGATCAGGACGTGCAATGGCGGCTTGCTTTCTCATATCCAGCCGCCCCGACAAAATGTACACGTTAGCGTTGCTGCTTTGCCCTAGGGTGGTGGCTACTGTTAGCCCATTTGTAATTGCGTGCAAATGTTGATGCCCTCGCAAGGCTTGTGCCATCGCGTGTGTGGTAGTACCTGCATTAATCAAAATACTGTCGCCGTCAGAAACATACTGGGCAGCGCATTCTGCTATGGCCGCTTTTTCTACAGCTTGTTGATGATGTCGATCAGCATAACTGTACATCTCGTAGAGAGCATTGCCTTCGGCTAGCACCTCTTGTGTGGCAATGGCCCCTCCATGGGTACGTTCAAGTAAGCCTCGTTCCCCTAACTCAAGCAAGTCTCGACGAATCGTTACTGGCGAAGTGGCGAATTCGCTTGCTAAATCACGTACGGTCACAGCGCTGGTTTGCTGCATTAGATTGAGGATGCGTTGTTGTCGTTCGGCTTTAAGCATGGTGGGCACTTGGGAGATAAGTGTTTAGCAAAAATAACTAACGAAAGAATCGAGTTGGCTTGTAGCTTAGCATGTATCGGATGATCTTTTATGATCGTTTATGTTTGGTATTTGATCGTTTGTTCACGAAATTGTCATATTTGGTCCGTAAAGTACGGGTCATGAACAGACATACACCTCAAAACATGATCGTTTTCGATCTTGATGGAACCCTGCTGGATACGTGGCCTAGCTTGCTGGCTGCTGTTATGGCATTTGATCCGTCGGGGCGAGCCTTGCTTAAACCGTTTCAATTAAAGCGGTGTTTAAGCGATGGTATCGCGCCGATGCTGTCGTTAGCACTGAGCCAACTGCAGCGCGACAGCGATCCTAATTCTTCTGATTTTCAGCAACTGTTGCACAGTTACGAGCAGCACTGGCTGTGTACAGCTAAAGCCTTTGAGGGAGCAGAACAGCTGTTGCAAAGCTTGCAGCAAGCTGGTTATCGCATTGGTTTATGCACCAATCGAGACCCTCGGAGCACTGGCGTGTTATTGGAGCATTTTGGATGGGAAGGGATGTTCGATGCCAAAGTGCACTTGGGTGATTGCGTAACAGCTAAACCCTCCCCCGAACCGCTATTAAAAACCTTGCAGTTGTTGGGGGGGAGCGTTGAAAAGTCGTTGTTTGTGGGCGATTCACCCGTAGACGCATTATGTGCGGCTCGAGCCAAAGTGGCCTTTGCTGCGCATTTGGCTGGCTATCACACTTCGCGCAATGAGCTTGAGCCTTGCCGAGTTGCTTTTAGTCATTATCACGAGCTAGCACGATGGCTGCCCTCACATCACCCCGTCTTAATGGAAGCTTGAAATGATGGATATCGAATTAAACGCCGTATCGAAGCACTATGGATCAACCACTGTTTTAAATGAGCTGTCGTTAACCATACGAAATGGTGAGTTTCTAACGTTGCTCGGAGCCTCGGGTTGCGGTAAGTCAACGTTGCTTAAATTGCTGGCAGGGTTAGAGCAGCCCAGTTCAGGGTCAATCCGTAAGGGTGATGTTGATCTAAATACGCAAAGCCCTTCGCAGCGGGATTGTGCAATGGTGTTTCAGTCTTATGCGTTGTATCCGCATATGACGGTGGGCGATAACATTTGTACACCTCTCTATATGAACACCATGAGTTTCTTGCAACGATTACCCGGTGTACGTTGGATAAGCCCGAGTGCACGACGGCATGTACGGGTGGCACAGGAGCAGGGCCTTAAGGTGGCAGAGATTCTAGGTATTGCTCATTTATGGGCCCGTAAACCTGCCGCGTTATCCGGAGGGCAACGACAGCGAGTGGCCTTAGCCAGAGCCATGGTGCGTCGCCCGTCATTATTTTTATTCGACGAGCCACTCTCTAATTTAGATGCCAATTTGCGTCAGTCGCTTAGAGCGGAAATTCGACAATTACATGATGAGCTTGGCGTGACCTTTGTTTATGTCACCCACGATCAACATGAAGCTATGTCGATGTCTGACCGCATTGCCGTTATGAAAGGAGGGCATGTATTACAACTGGGCACGCCTACCGATATATACAACACGCCGCAGCATCGGGATGTTGCGGCTTTTGTAGGTGCCCCCCGTATCAATTTTCTATCTATCGAGCACGACAGTTTAGGTCGGCCTAGCTTGCAGGGGCAAAGCTTAGAAGGGCGCTTTCCGGCCGGTGTGGCAGAACTTGCTTTTCGTCCACATGTGGCTAGCTTGAAGCCGCAACCCAACAGCTTATGCCTTAAGGGCAGAGTGCTGTTGTTGGAATATACAGGCGCAGAGCAACAGATAACCGTGCAGACTCCGGAGGATATCAAAGTGACTTTGGTTGTAGCGGATGTAGGAGCATTGCGTACTGGAGACGCACTTAGTTTCTATGTGCCGGTGTCAGGATGCCATGCTTTTGAGGCTAATGGATCACGACTTAGGCCAGCACATACAACGTTATCGTGCTCAGCGTAGGAGAAAGCAATGCGTCTCAAACCTACACAACTTGGTTTATTGCTGGGGCCCAGCATGTTGCTGACTGTGCTGTTATTGCTCGTCCCTCTATTAATTGTGGCGGTACTTTCGCTTACCGATTGGCAGTTTGGAGCCAGCACATGGAACTGGATTGGCTTTTCAAATTATGCCGAGCTTTGGCAAGACGATACGTTTAGGAAATCCTTCGCTAATACGATGAGTTACTTAGTGATGGTGTCAGTGGGATCTATAGCTATCGGTTTGGGCACCGCTTTGCTGATTGAGTCGCATGAGTCCTTAAGAACGTTTTATCGAACCGCTTATTTTTTGCCAGTCGCCTCGACTTTAATTGCTATGGCCGTGGTTTGGCAGTTTTTGATGCATCCTAGTGTGGGCTTTATTAATCAGGTTATCGGCTGGTTTGGTTTCGCTCCTCAGAATTGGCTTAAAGATTACGATCTGGCTCTGATCTCCTTGGCCGTAATAGGTATTTGGCAAATGTCAGGCTTAGCCATGGTGATGTTTATGGCAGGGCTAAAAGGTATCCCAACTGAATTACGTCAGGCCAGCCTATTGGATGGGATGGATCATCCTGTTGACCGTTTCTTTAGATTGATTTTGCCGCTGCTCGGTCCGACCAGTTTATTTGTGGTGACAGTGTGCGCAATTCGCTCACTTCAAGTATTTGACATTGTCCATGTCTTAACGAGTGGCGGGCCGAATAAAGCAACTGAAGTACTCCTGCATTCCATCTACAACGAAGGTTTTGGTTTTTTCAGAATGGGTTATGCCTCGGCAATGACGGTGGTTTTTGTGGCCTGTGTCTTTGTATTCACCATGTTGCAGCAGGCAGGTATGGAAAAGAGGACGCACTACGCATGAACGCTTCCAACAGTATTGTTAAACCGTGGCTGCTGGTACGTCATCTAGTATTGATGACCGGAGCCGTCATTTATCTATTCCCGTTTATCTGGATGCTTTCCACGTCGTTGAAACCGGCCGATGAAATTTTTATAGATGGCTTTCATTTGTTGCCTCAGAACTGGGCAGCCATAGAGAACTATAGTGCTGCGCTTACACAGGTACCTTTGCTGCGTTACTTGCTAAACGGGGTCATTGTGTGTGCTGGGATCTTGATATTGCAGGTGCTCGTTGCATTACCTGCAGCATATGTCTTCGCTAAAACTGAGTTTCGAGGCAAACGACTGGCTTGGGGATTGGTTTTGCTGTCATTAATGATCCCTTTTCAAGCTACGGCTATTCCGCTTTATATCGTGCTCTACCACTTGGGGCTACTGGACACCACGGCGGCTTTAATTATCCCGTTTATTGCATCGGCCTTCGGCATTTTTTTGATGCGACAGTTCTTCCGCGGTGTGCCTGACGATTTGATTCATGCTGCTCGCTTAGATGGCATGGGGGAGTTTGAGTTGGTGTGGCGGATTCTTATGCCCGCAGCAATGCCAGCTTTAATTGCTTTTTCAATTTTCTCGGTGGTTTTGCACTGGAACGACTATTTCTGGCCGCTCCTAGTCATTAACACGATGGACTTGGCCACTCCACCACTGGGCACGATGTTTTTTATGAATGAGGAGGCGGGTACCAATTACGGCCCGCTTATGGCAGGCACCGTCATTATCACGTTGCCATTACTTCTGTTTTTCTTAGTTGCGCAAAAGCGCTTTATTGAAGGCGTCACCCTCTCAGGCGTCAAAGGTTAAAGGGTTACTCATGAAACGATTGATATTGACCAGTACGGTAGCTGGGTTGATGTTAGGTAGCAGTCTGGCTGCTGCCGCTAAGGTAGAGCTGATTGTCGATTATCCTTACCCGCAAATGTTTAATAGTGTGCATGAGGAGTTAGCCAAGAAGTTCAATGAAAAATTTCCAGACTACACCGTTAAGTTTAGAGCGCCAACACCCGAGTATGAAACGGCTGCTCAACAGGCGTTACGTCATGCTGTAACGAATCAGCTTGCCGACGTTTCCTTTCAGGGCTTGAATCGTCAGCGTGTTTTTGTAGACCGTGGTATTGCAGTTGACTTAACGCCTTTCATTGAAGCTGAGGAGGGTTGGGCTGAACGTGGCTACAGTGAGTCGTTGATGTCATTGGGGCAGGTAAATGACGTTCAGTCGGGTATTGGTTTTTCATTGTCGACGCCGATTGTGTACTACAACGCGGATTTGATCCGTGCGGCCGGTGGTGATATAGACGCTTTACCAACAACGTGGGATGACATTATTGCGTTGGCAGATCAGTCCCGAGAAGCCAATCGGGGCACATATGGCTTGCATTACGATTGGGAAATTACGGGTAACTGGCTATGGCAGTCGATGGTGTTTTCTAAAGGGGGCTCCATGCTCGACGAGGCGGAGACCAAGGTGGCGTTTAATAATGCCATTGGCCGCGAGTCAATTGAGCAAATGGGTCGTATGGTTGCTAACGATACGATGCAAAACTACAGTTTTAATGAAGCCTTGCAGCTATTTGTTAGCGGCAAAATGGCCGTGTTTTCTTCCTCAACCTCGCGTTTAACAAGCATTGAAGAGCAGATTGGCGATCGTTTCGAGATGGTAACGGGCTTTTTCCCTCTTTATGGTGACGAAGGGCGTGTACCCGCTGGCGGTAATGTTGCAATGATGTTCGCGCAGGACCCTGAGCGTCAAAAAGCTGCTTGGGAATACATCAAATTTGTCACTGGACCTGAAGGTGCGGTGGTGATGACTAAAAACACGGGCTACTTTCCAGCCAATATGTTGCCGATTGAAGATCCGAACGGTCTAAAAGGTTTTTACGACGAGAATCCAAATCAATACACAGCAGTACAACAGTTGCCGTGGTTAACGGGCTGGTATGCCTTTCCTGGTGAGAATGGGCTGAAAATTACCGACGTGATCAACGACAACTTGCAAACGGTATTTGATAAGTCTGAACAGCCTCTTGTGGCGCTCGACAAAATGAGCGAAGAAGTACAAAAATTGCTGACGCGTTAAGGGGCTGCCGAAATGAAGTTTATCCATTTGACTGATACGCATCTGATCGAAGGCGGCGTTGATTTATACGGTAGTAATCCGAACCAGCGGTTGCGTCAGGCGGTAGCGCATTTGATGGCGCACCAGCCTGATGCTCAAGCTGTGGTTATTACGGGTGATCTTACCCATTATGGCCAAGCTGATGCGTATGATCAGTTGCGCGACATCCTGTCTCCTGTCCCTTGCCCGGTGCACTTAATTCTCGGAAATCATGATAGTCGAGATACCTTGAAAACCTATTTCCCAGCGATCGAGAACGATGCGAACGGGTTTATTCAATACACCAAGGTTTTCGGTGATTATCTAGCTATTTTTCTTGATACCAATGAGCCAGGTGTTAGCTGGGGAGTGTTCTGCGAAAAACGTGCAGAATGGTTGCGTCAACAGTTAGCTAGTGCACAAAAGCCGGTACTACTGTTTATGCATCATCCATTTTTCCCAATTGGGATTCATAGTATGGATGCGATATCACTGAGGGACACTACGCATTTTATGAACGCGATTCAGGGGTATGAGTCTCGTATTCATCAGGTGTTCTTTGGCCATATACATCGGCCCATTACGGGGAGCTACCGAAACATTCCGTTCTTTACGCTAAAAGGCACGAATCATCAGGTAGCATTAGAGTTACATGCTGACGCTAGCGAAGGGATTCCGGGGCGCTTAGAAGCTCCTCAGTATGCGGTAGTTAATTTACTGCCAGATCAAATACTTATCCATAGTGAGGACTATCTGGACGAGCAGCCGCGTTTTTCGTTGAAAGGCTGATGATCTCGGTACTTTAAGACAGCATAAAGCGTTATAAATGCTCCATGTACGGTACGGGCTCTTAACACAAGGTTGTTAAGAGCCCGTTTTATTTTGTGGCGTTTACACGTAAAAGGTAATATTGAGGCAGGAATGTCCGCTCATAATGGACGCTGGATAAGTAGAGGTACTAAGTTCAGTCATTTAAACGTGAAGTGGAACTTAGATCACTCGCACTTATCCAACTAGTCTTGTTTATTGACGGAAGAGTTTTTCATGTCCCTACAGAACGTATTGCAGCAGTTATTACAGTCCGCCCAAGGATTGACACAGCCCAACTCCACGCCGAACACGGGCGCGTAGCGTCAGGAGAGTAAAAGCTCTTTATCCTTAGGGAGCTTTGCTGGCGGAGCCCTCTCGGGTGGGGCTTTAGCCTTATTAATGGGCAATAAAAAGTTCCGAAAAATGGGCGGTAAAGTAGCTACTTATGGTGGTGTTGCAGCGCTAGGTGCGGTGGCCTATCGTGCTTATGACGAGTGGAAAGCTAAGCAAGCACAGCCACAAGCCTCGTCTCAGCCCCAAGCACAACCAGTAGAGCAGTATGTGGCCAACATCCAGCAACTCCCAGCACCGCAATTAGAAAACCAAAGTCGCTTGCTATTAGCTGCGATGATTTCTGCCGCCAAAGCGGATGGACATATTAATCAGCAAGAACAGCAACTGTTAGATGCTGAGTTTGGCAAGCTGCAAGCGTCGGAAACTGATCGGGCATGGTTAGCGGCACAGCTGCAAAGCCCAGCGGATCCAGCTGCTGTGGCTGCCTTAGCGACGACACCTGAGGAAAAAGCTGAGGTTTATTTGGCAAGCTTGTTGGTAACCGAGGCCGATACTTTTATGGAAAAAGCCTACCTCGATGAGTTGGCACGTCAGTTATCGCTTGAGCCGGGATTAAAAGAACATCTGGAGCAAACGGCTTTGTCAGTTCAGCCTTAAGTATTTGAACTTAAGGATTACCGCTTTAATGAGGCAAAGGCTAGTTTTGTTACTATCAATGATCTGTGTAATGTAAAACATTGAGGTTAGTAGGATGAGCACACAACGCTATCAAAAAGGTATGGATAAACTTCGTGAGTTAACTGTGCCCGACCAAACTAGCCCCACCGGCCACATGGATATTGGTGAGGGTTTCAAAGATGTTGCGCCTGATTTACAGCGTTTCGTTGTTGAGTTCGCTTTTGGTGATATTTATGCGCGTCCGGGCTTGGATAATAAGCAAAAAGTATTAACGACTATTTCAGCTTTGGTAGCGCAAGGCACGCCCCAAATCGGTATGCATGTTATTACTGGTTTGAACGTAGGGCTTAAACCCGTAGAAATTGTGGGTTGCATCATGCATCTTATTCCCTATGTGGGTTTCCCGCGTGCTTTGAATGCTTTACGGGTAGCGCAAGACGTTTTTGCAGAACAAGGCGTGTCAGTGGAAGACTTAGGGCGGTTTTCTGCCTAAGATATAGCTAAAAGGGGTCTTATACCGTAGTGGTTCCAGTGTATAGGGCCTCATGCTAAAACGTCTGAAACGGTGTCACTTAAAGGGCTAAAGCTATGTCTGTCTTATCCAGTGTTTGGCAAACGGTGCTTTCAGAGTTCTCGGATATTTCAGATGTTCAAGAAGCCACGACGATTGCTCTTAGGCTTACTTTAGCCGTTATTTTGGGTGCGGCCATCGGCTACGAACGAGAAAAAAAGGGGAAGGATGCCGGTTTCCGAACCCACATTCTTGTGTGTTTAGGTTGTGCTATTTTTGTATTAGTGCCTGTCATGGGCGGAATGCAAAGTGATGCGGTCAGCCGTATCGTACAAGGCGTCGTGTCTGGTATTGGTTTTTTAGGAGCCGGCGCCATTCTTAAGCAGAGTAGAGGCTCAGAGGTTAAAGGCTTAACGACAGCGGCCAGCATTTGGGTTGCTGCTGGGGTAGGGGTGGCCGTAGGCTACGGTCAGGAAGCCACTGCAGTGGCGAGCACACTGGTGGCGCTGTTTGTGTTAGCTATTTTGGGGCGCCTTGAAAGGGCTACCATGAAAACTGATCAGTCCCACGAGCCATAACACCTTAACGCTGCCAGCGTTAAATCATGGCAGCGTTAAGCCAGAGCGCTATAGGCGGTGTATAGGGTTCAGAGCATTTTTTCCCGTTGCTGTTCGGCGCGGGATGCGCCAATGGCGGTTTCAACTTGTTTCTGCTCTTCAGGCGGAGGGAGTGCAGCGGGAAAGCCTAGCGATTGAATCCAAAGCTCTCGACCCCAACCCTTAGTGTGATAAAGGTGATGGCCTTCATCTTGCGCCACCTGATCATGAGCTTCTTTAAGTGCTTGGGCAAGCTGTTTGTTAGATGATTGTTCTGCCACCACGCCAATTAAGCCCCAGTTCATTGTGTCTTTGGTTTCGGCCAACACAACACATTCGGCCGCTACCAGTTCTGCGGCTTTAGGATCAGCCTCTTTTTTTGCCATCTCCATCGCCTTAACCAAGGAGTTTGCAATATGCGAAAGCACCTTGCGCCCCGGCGTTTGTTTGGCTGGATCCAAACCAATTTGCTGAAACACATTTAATAAAACATCTTGGTGTGTTTTGGTCTCGTCCAGATAACCTTCCCACTCTTCTTTTAGGTCAGGTGTGACGGCACAGCTGATAGCGGCCTTATAAATTAATTCGCCGCCAAGTTCTGTTTCCAGCGCCTGATAAAGTAACTCGTTAATCTGTTGTGCATCACCTTGTTGTCGCTTTGTCATAGGACCCCCTGTGATCATCCATGTGTGGGCAGACAATTAAGTTGAGAAACGGACAAAATAGTTGAGCACTATGACACTAAAGATGAGAGCTTAACAAAATAGTTGAGAACTTAAAGTAGGGGCTAGAAAACTCTAACCCCTTATTCAGTAATTTACATAAGTCTGACGCTGGCTTTTTGATTTTTCAGAATATTGGCGGCTTTCTTGTCAAAAGAAACAAAGGTTTTGCCACCCAACGCAATCCCCATGTGCCACAGAACGCCATCAGCAAAATCGCCATCTTTACTCATGAACATCAAACCAGCATCTACCGCTACGGTATCGGTGAGTACATTAGCTGCGTTAATCAAACCACGAATAGCGGTTTCAATGTCTGTATCTGGCACTTTATAAGCTTTGCTCAAGACCCAATATAACTCGCACAAAGCGATAGGGGAGATAGCTACTAGGCTTGCACTAAGCAATGCCTGTTGAGCTGCTTCCGCTTGATCAGGATCGTCTGCAACGATTGCACGGACTAAAACATTTGTATCTGCGATAATTTCCATCACTTATCACCTGCCCAACCAGCGGCTACTGCTTGATTCATTTCTTCGATACTAACCACCGTTCCAGCGGTTTTATCTTTGAGCAAGCCAAAAACATGGCTGATAGACTGTGTCTGCTGCTTTGCCTTAATCCTCAACTCCCCATCAGGAAGTTTTACTACTTCCACTTTCTGGCCTTGCTTAACACCAATATGCTGTAGCAAATCCCGTTTTAGAGTGATTTGACCTTTTGCTGTAACTGATAAAGTAGTCATTGTTTCCTCCTGTAGAACTTATTTATATGGTAATGCAAATTTACATTACCATCAAGGGAAGAAGGGTTTTGTATATATGAAAAAGTACTTAGCACCCAGTAAATATATTAATTTTGAAGATCCTTCTATTCTTTCTCTAGCAAAACATTTAGCTAAAAATTGCTCTAGTAAAAATGAGATAATTAGAAAATTTTTTGAGTATGTCAGAGACGAGATTAAGCATAGTTCTGACTTCAAACTAAATCCAGTTACTTGTAAAGCATCGGATGTTTTATTACATAAAACAGGCTATTGCTACGCTAAGAGCCATTTATTGGCGGCGTTATTTACAGGGGCATGGCTGGTATCGCATGGATGCTAGAGGAAATAAAGAAGGAGTTAACGCTCAGTTTTTACCCCCAAAGGAACACTTAGCCTTCCCTATCCAGTCTAAAAACGAACGAGATTTGCCTGAAATATGGGCTGAGCCGTTGGATATCGTTATCAGATCATTAGAAAGTCATAAAACGTATGATCAGGTGTTAGCTAATTTACCTGATGTGGATTTGATTGGTTAAAGGTATAAATAATAGGAATAGTTTTATAATAATTTTAAAAAGGAGAGGGAGGATAGTTTCAAACTATTTTGTCATTTTTGAAGTTTTCGCTAATACACTACGCTGCCGTTAGTTCACATCTATTTTGTCACTTTTCTCCACATAGCCCTCAAAAACAGCCATTTTCACCCTTTTCAGTTCCCAACTATTTTGTCCGCCCACAACACTGGCTTCACGGAATAAAGATTGACACAAAATAATAAAGTCTGACACAAGCTATTATAGTTTGACACTAACCGTAAGCCCCTGTATCTAAAAGGGTTTTCTGTTTTTATGCTAGGCCGTTCGTCAGGAGCCGCTGCCTTAATTTTCAGCAGGAGTATTCTGGAAAGCCCTACGACATGGCAGCTTGTTAGCTCATGTTTTCCTATAACTACTCTCTTGCCGAACGAGGGGAGCGGTCCGGACGGACTTAGGAGGGCGGGTGCGAGGTCGTAGGTTTGCTTCAAATCAGGATATCGAACGGCACATCGCCAATGGGTTTGGAGCTGGCGCCGGAGCTGAGTATGTGCCTTGGTTACGTGTTCAGGATGTCCCTTCGATGGGGCGTTCCTGGAAAATCCAAGGTGTTAAGATTGATCGAATTCATCACCTCTTATCCGACCTTGAACGGGCGTACTTTTTACTCTGTGAGTTTTCAGAGGACGTTGTAGATATCCGCGAGCAGTATCCCCTACTGCCGGTGGAGAGCACCCAGGCGATCGCCAGGGCTATCGGTGTACGGTATCCAAAATACAAAACGACCTCTGTTCCTATGGTAATGACCACTGACTTTTTGCTGTCTGTAAAGCAGCCAAATGGAGACGTAAAGTCCGTTGCCAGGACGATCAAATACGCGAAAGACCTTCAAGGAAAAGGCTGTGCTCGCACGTTAGAAAAACTCGAAGTCGAGAGACGGTTCTGGGTGAGCCAAGGTGTAGACTGGAGCATCGTAACGGAGGAGTTGTTTACGCCCGATTTGATCCTGAATCTCGTATTTCTTCGCAAATTTGCCAAATTGCCTCGTGCCTTGATGGATGTCCCGCTGCATTTGCAATTCATCGAGATACTTGAATCAATAAAGGGTTGCCCTTGGTCAACGTCGGAGAGCTTGCGCAAGATTGGACACCGATTATCCATACCGTATACCGATGCTCGCGACATTTTCTTTAATTTGATCTGGCGGAAAACTATTAGGATTGAATTAAGTGGTGCGCCGTTACAGCTCAAGTCACCTTTGCCAGACTTCAGTGTTTTTTATCCCACTGAAATATCCACACTGAGCGAGAAGTCGTCATGAAAATTTCAGTTAATGACGTCTTTGAGCCTGTCACGGAACTCTCCTTGCTCTCTACTATGGCGAGAGCAATTCACCTCGACGAGAAGCACGACGCACTGATTGTTATGGATCTAACGGATCCTCCTAGGAAGCCGTATTCGATTGGTCTTGAGGAATTCAGGGTGTCATTGGTATCAGGCGATACAAAGCCTGTGGTGATGGCAGTGCCAGAATTTCTACTGGTTTTGGAAGAAGATCTCGACGAGCGCGCGAGGCGTGATAGAGACCAAAAATGGGCTCTGATTGCGCCACTTTTGGACCCGGCCTATCCAGGGCAAATATTTGTTCATGGCGAGATGGGCCGATTGGTAAGTGATCGCGCCGCTGAGGCGGGTGTGCAGCGTAAAACGCTATATCGTTTGTTGTATCGATACTGGTTTTACGGGCAAGTAAGAAATGCGCTTCTTAACAACTATTCTGCTGTAGGTGTTGGGAGTCGTAATTACTCCGCTGATAAGCCGCCGGGACGAAAGCCAAGGTTTCAAGGGGTGTTAGTGTCGCCTGCCAAATTACTAAGCGATATCGACAAGAAGTGTATCCGAGTTTGTTACGCGCTTTACGTAAAGAACAAGAAGTCGACGATTGATAGCGCGTACAACAAAATGCTCAATAAATATTATTCGGAGAAGCGGCTTTCTAAAAATCCCGAAAACGAGGTCGTATTGCTTCCTCAATCTGAAATTCCGACGTTTAACCAGTTTAATTATTGGGGAAAGCAGTTCTTTGATGATACCGAGACTGATCGTGGACGCATGGGGTTGACGAAGTGGCTGAAGGATTGCCGTCCATTATCCGGTACCGTCCGCGACTGGCTTAGAGGTCCTTGTCATCAATTCGAGATCGACGCGACCATCGCTGACATTTACTTGGTCAACAGCTACTCCCGACGAATGCTTATCGGTCGCCCCGTGGTGTACATCGTAGTCGACAGTTTCTCAGGGATGATCGTTGGCCTTTATGTAGGCCTTGAGGGGCCTAGCTGGAACGGAGCTCGACAGGCGCTGTTCAACGCGTTCACCTCCAAGGTGGAGTTCTGCGCGCAAAACGGTGTTGATATCACTCCTGAGGATTGGGACTGTCGTCATCTGCCACATCAAATCTACGCCGATAGAGGTGAAATGTTGGGGGCTGCTGCTGAGGGGCTCGCGTCTGGCCTGGGTATCGATATGGGGACGGCCCCGCCATACCGACCGGATTGGAAACCGATGGTCGAGAGCCGCTTCGGCATCCTGAACGACTTAACCGGTATTAGGTGGCTCCCCGGCGGAGTAGCAGCCCGAGAGAAGGAACGCGGTGAGCGTGATTATCGGCTCGACGCGACGCTGAATTTGAAGGAGTTCACCCAAGTCCTCATCGAGTGCATTCTTCACTACAACCGTTTCCACCGACAGCCGGATCGTCTTACCCAGGCGATGATGAACGATGGCGTGGAGCCCACTCCGATGGGGATTTGGCGGTGGGCGTTAGAGAACGACCTTATCCAGCCTAACAAGCGACCTGACGAGCTGATTTATCTCAATCTGCTGCCTCGGGAAAGGGCCACCGTCCAAAAAGGTGGCGTGTTGTTTCGCGGCATGCATTATCTCTGCGAGATGGCTATCGAAAAAAACTGGTTCGCAAAAGCGCGTCGCAATGGCGTCTGGGCGATTGATTGCTGGTTTGATCCGAACTCTGCGGCGCACATCTGGATCCAGGACGAGAACAAGGAGTTCCTGCGTTGCGACCTGCGGAGGTCGGATGCGAAGTATGCGGATTATCGCTCGGACGAGATCTACGACCTCTTGGAGGCCTACAGGCAAGTGCCGCCAGCTCACAAACGAGCTGAACGGGAAAGCCAAGTTGGCTTGGTCGATAAAGTTGAGCAAATTGTCGGCAATGCAATGGCCGAGAAAAAGCTTGAACCCGCAGCCGGCTCTAAGGCTGAAGCAGTGGCTAATATCCGCGAGAATCGTACGGAAGAGCGGTTATTGGAGCGAGAGCAAGCGACTGTACCTGACGGTATACGTGCGGATCCCGTTCAACCTGATGCTCAGAGCCCTTCCATTGTCAGAGAGTCGTACGCTGGGCCGCGCACCGCGCAGGTTATCGATTTACTCAAAAGAGTTCGCCCGGGGCAGCCCAAATGAGAGGTGCTAAAGCTCTTGCGAGCTATACGAAGCAGGCCATCACTGAGTACGCGGGAAACCCTCTGATCGAAGCGCTGCCACCAATTCTTGACGAAGCGGCGGCTGCCGAGCTGATATCAAATTTTCCCCAGCCGGTAGCACCTGAGGAGCTAGAGCTCGACGGGGCAATGCGGATTCACTGTATTGATCGCTTGAGGACGGTTGTGCAGCCGTTTCTGCTGCACCTAGAGCTAGAGTCCCTGTTATCTCTGCTGATCCGTCGTGGATATGTTGGCCGTAATCCAACTAGCGCCTCCACAGTCAGGCACCTGCATTCTTTGTCAGGGGCTCAGCGCTATCACGATGCTTTCAAATCAACAGCTGACACTTTCAGCGTTGTGGGACTGAGTGGTATTGGGAAGTCCACCGCACTGCATGCCATTTTAAGCTTGTACCCTCAGACGATCCGACATGAGCGTTATGAGGGTCAGCAATTCGTCCACACCCAGATCACCTGGCTCAAGCTTGATTGTCCACGAGATGGCTCGTTGGCTGGATTTTGTCAGCAGTTCTTCCACGCGGTTGGCCAGGCACTCGGCGATCAGGACTACCACAAGCGCCACCGGCATCGAAATATCAACGATGCGCTTCAGCAGATGGAACAGGTAGCCAGCACGTTTTTTATCGGCGCCTTGCTCATTGATGAGCTGCAGAACCTTCACCTGGCCAAGACCGGGGGTAAGGAAAGCATGCTGAATTTCTTCCTTCACCTGGTGAACAATATCGGTATCCCGGTCGTGTTCATCGGGACGAATTCGATGGTCAGTCTGTTCTCGGACGTAATGCGTGTCGCCAGGCGCAGTTGCGGTGGGGGGATGATCGAGTTCAAGCGCTTCGAGAAGGAGGATGACGAGTGGCGTTTTCTGGTCGAGAACCTTTGGAGCTATCAGTGGTGCAAGCAGGCGGCTGAACTGACTCCTGAGATTTTTGACGCGCTGTACGAGCACACCCAGGGTGTGACTGACGTAAGCGTTCATTCCACGACGTA
>JBLXCH010000047.1:0-14344 GCA_048265065.1 Motiliproteus sp.
CATCACCCTCTCGCATAAATACTGGTGGCTGGCGCGCATAGCCTACACCTGCGGGTGTTCCTGTAACAATAATATCGCCAGGTTCCAGCGTCATACATTCGCTCAAGGTTGCGACCAAGTTAGCGACAGGAAACATCAAGTCTTCAGTGTTTGCGTTTTGCATAACTCGACCATTTAAACGTGTCTGAATCTGCAACCCGTGTGCACCAGGGGGTAACTCATCCGCAGTCACCAACTCCGGACCAAAAGCACCGGTACCATCAAAGTTCTTACCAATAGTCCACTGCGAGCTCTTTCGTTGATAGTCACGAATAGTCCCATCATTAAACAGCGAGTAGCCTACAATGACAGATAAGCCTTCACTCTCAGGAACATGGCGAGCGCGCTCACCTACAATTGCAACGAACTCAGCCTCATAGTCCAACTTATCAGAACATTTCGGCCGTACAATGGGACAATTGTGACCAATTAACGAGGAAGCCCCACGATAGAAAATCTCAGGGTACTCCGGAGGGGCGACACCACCCTCTTTTGCATGAGCAGCATAGTTACGACCAATACAAATAATTTTGGGTGGATTAGGAATGAGTGGTAGAAAAGTCACACTATCATAAGCAACTCTGGCACTTACGGGTGCAGAAGATGCCGCTTTTTCGACAAGCGCCATCATCGCTTTACCCCCTTGTAATAAACCCAGCATGTCTGCTGGAAGATCGGGGGCTACTAGTGACAAATCGATGATCTCACTGCCATCACGAACACCGACCCGACTCACGCCATCACGCTCAAAGGACACTAATCGCATAACTACCTCTTCTTATTCATTTTCAATCGATTAATTTTATTTTATCGATATTAAACATATTTATATATTTTTGTCGATATTTTAAGAGGCCTGAGCATTCCCTAAAAATGCTATTGAAAAGAGCGCGATTTAGAAAAATGAGTGGCCACCCACGACAACACGTGATGAGTATTTGATAAGTGAAGACGAAGAAGATAAAGACGAAAAAGAAGGAAACTCGAAACACCTGAAGGCCGTACAGTGTTTACGCTTAGGCAGGACGCCTCGTACACTAAATGTTAATTAGATTAAACCGCGCTGTTCATCCGCTTTTTTAACAGCTCGCCGGTGTGCTGATAGTGAGTAATAAGCCGTTCAACGGCAAGGTCCGCATCCCGTGCAAGCGCAGCCTCAACTATCGCGCTATGTTCTTCACTAACATCTCTTTTTGAAGACGCCTCCAGGCTTGCCGCATGCCTGTAAAGGATATTTTGATCGTACAGTTGATCACAATAATTCACTAATATTGCAGATCCGCAACCATCAATTAACGCCATATGAAACCGCTTATGAAGCTCTTCCCAGCCTCCGTTTGACGCAGCATGATCATGCACAGCAACACGGGACGCCTTCGACAGATGAAACATAGCGAGGACTATTTTCTCTTCCCAATCGCTGCCACCATGGGCGATCGACTCTCTGAGCGCTCGCTCTTCAAGCCAGCAGCGCGTTTTCAACAATTCGTTGAATGCCTCCAAGCTAACCAGCGCAACCCGAAAGCCACGTTGGTCAATTCTTTCTACCAAGTATTCAGCACTCAGAGCGCTTAACGCTTCACGGATGGGACTACTACCAACTTCATACCGCTTTCGTAATGCTTCAACTTTTAGCTTCTCGCCAGGTTTAAGCACCCCCGACATGATATCAGTCCGTAATCTCTCATACGCTTGGCTGGTCATCGACACCGCTGGCGTTTTATTTTCTTGACCGTCGGCAGACAACAAAGATCCTGCTTGACGCGAAGCAGGATCTGACTCTGTTGGCTTATCAACCAAGCTCATCGTTACACGGCCACCGGTGCAGAAATATGAGGATGCGGGTCATAATCTGTGAGTTCAAAGTCCTCGAATTTAAAGGAAAAAATATCTTTCACATCAGGATTCAAACGCATTGTTGGTAACGGCCTGGGAGCTCGGCTTAGTTGTAGGTCAGCCTGTTCTAAATGATTCGAATACAAGTGCGCATCACCGAAAGTATGAACAAAATCCCCGAGTTCTAAGTCACACACTTGAGCAACCATCATCGTTAACAGCGCATAAGAGGCGATGTTAAATGGGACACCGAGAAAAATATCCGCACTGCGCTGATAGAGCTGACATGACAATTTGCCGTTAAGCACATAAAACTGGAACAGTGAGTGACAAGGCGGCAAGGCCATCTTATTCACTTCAGGCACATTCCATGCGCTGACGATAAGACGACGAGAGTCAGGGTTATTCTTAATTTGCTCAATCAGCAAACTAATCTGGTCAACCGCATCACCGTCTGGCGACGGCCAAGAGCGCCACTGGTGACCATAGACCGGGCCAAGATCACCGTTTTCATCGGCCCATTCATCCCAAATAGAAACCCCATTCTCTTTGAGATAGGCAATGTTCGTATCGCCCTGCAGAAACCATAACAGCTCATGAATAATTGAGCGAAGGTGACACTTTTTCGTCGTAACTAAAGGAAAGCCTTCGGCTAAGTCGAATCGCATTTGGTAACCAAACACGCTAACGGTGCCTGTGCCTGTGCGATCTTCTTTATAAGTGCCCGTATCGCGCACATGACGCATTAAATCCAAATATTGCTGCATGAAAGCCCTACTAATTCCTGTTATTGCTGCGACTTACGCTGGTAAGCCCACACCATCATTCCAATACCGATAATAACCATCGGCAACGAAAGTAACTGCCCCATCGTCAACCAACCAAAGGCTAAATAACCTAACTGCGCATCAGGTTCACGAAAAAACTCAACGAAAATTCTGAAACAACCGTAGCACACTGCAAACAACCCGGATACGGCCATCGTTGGACGCGGTTTCGCTGAATAAAGCCATAAAATCGTAAACAACACGACGCCCTCTAGCGCAAATTGATAGAGTTGCGAAGGGTGCCTCGCCAACCCATCAGCACGTGGAAAAACCATTGCCCAAGGGACATCGCTAGCACGCCCCCAGAGTTCGCCGCCAATAAAGTTACCGATTCGCCCTGCACCTAAGCCAATCGGTACCATAGGCGCGCCAAAATCCGTCACTTCAAAGACAGTTTTCCCAGTTTTCTTGGCAAACCAAGCCACGGCAATCAGCACACCGAGCAAGCCTCCATGAAAACTCATTCCGCCTTCCCAAATAGCAAACAGCCATAGTGGATCAGCAAGAAACTGATCAAAATTATAAAAAATGACGTAGCCAAAACGGCCACCAAGAATGACGCCTAAAGCACCATAAAAAATAAGATCTGATACTTGTTCTTTGGTCCAGCCAGAATTCGGCAAACTAGCACGCCAGCTGGCCAATACATAGGCACCCGCAAAGCCGATCAGATACATTAACCCATACCAATGAACACTCAGCGGCCCAAGGCTAAATGCAATAGGGTCAATATCAGGATAACTCAGCATACTAGCCTCATTTCAATAGCAGAGAAAACGCCTCAGAAAGAGGCAAAAAATCGTCGAATAGGTTATATCAATGAGAGATGACAGTCAGTAACAAAAGCGGTTCCAATCAATTAATGATACTCGGCAGGAAGTACCACTTGTGAGAACAAGCCGACACCCCACGCCTGCATTTTCTCCTGTATGTGTTGTTTGATCTGTTCGGGATCATTTAACATCAATACGTCATCCAGCAGTTCATTCGCTTGCGCCAGTGTGACGCTACGAATCACTGACTTCACCCGTGGCAAACTGGTTGCACTCATAGAAAGAACATCATAGCCCATTGCCATGAGCAACAAGGCACCACCCGGTTCACCGGCTAACTCACCGCAAATACTGACCTGTACATTCTCTTTATGTGCTTCAGTGACAATCGCATGCAAGGCCTGCAAAACAGCCGGATGGTACGCAGAGTACATGCCAGCAACTCGTGTATTATTACGATCAACTGCCAATAGGTATTGTGTCAGGTCATTACTCCCCACCGCCAAGAAATCCACTCGCTTAGCTAGAGCTCTGGCTTGATATGCTGCAGCGGGCACTTCAACCATAATACCCACCGGTGGTTTTTTCAGTTGAAAGCCTTCTTCTTGAAGCTCTTGGAATGCTTGATTGACCAAAGCCATGCTCTCATCAACCTCTTGTATGCTGGTGACCATCGGCAACAGGATACGTAGATTATCCAGCCCTTCACTCGCCATCATCATCGCTCGGAGCTGTACTAAAAAAATCTCAGGGTGATCCAAAGTCACCCGCACACCACGCCAACCCAACGACGGGTTTTCTTCTTCAATCGGGAAATAAGGCAGCGCTTTATCACCGCCAATATCTAAACTACGCATCGTCACCGTACGGGGAGAAAAAGGCGCCAACTGTTGACGATAACTTTCACGTTGCTCTGATTCACTAGGGAAAAAATCGCGAATCATAAAAGGCACTTCGGTACGGTATAAACCAATACCTTCTGCACCAGAATTTAGCGAGGGCTCAACATCGCTGGGCAAACCCGTGTTCACCATTAATGGCATTTTAAAGCCATCGATGGTCATCGACGGTAAGTCGCGAATATTCTCAAGAGATTTACTGAACTGCTTCTCTTGGTTAACAATATCTGCATAAAACTGACAAAGGTGATCCGTAGCATTGGCATAGACACGCCCAGAATAGCCGTCCAAAATCATCCTCGTACCATGAATCTGCGTAGCCGGAAGGTCAACAACACCCATCACAGTAGGTATCCCCATGGACCGCGCCAAAATAGCCGCATGGGAGTTCACCGAGCCTAACATCGAGACTAATCCAACTAACTTACCTGTAGGCACTTCACCAAGCATGGCTGGCGTAATTTCTTCTGCGACCAGAATTGTTTCATTGGGGAAGTGAACTTTTTGCGATTCGTTCTCTTGTTGAAGTTTGGCTAGCACCCGCCGACCTAAATCACGAATATCAGAGGCTCTTTCACTCAGGTAAGTATCTTCCATGAGTTCAAAATGCTGCACGTGAGACTGGATAACTTGACGCAACGCACCCGGCGCCCAATGGCCTTCGCGAATTCTGTCGACCACTTCACCACCGATGGCGTTATCGTCAAGCATGCGCAAATAGACATCAAATAGTGCTTGGTCTTCACCACTCAAACGATGAGAGAGATTACTCGCCACTATGCGAATATCGACTCGAGCTTCTTCTAATGCATGTTGGAAAATTTCAATTTCAGCTTCTACATCTTCAGTTTTTTGGTCGGGTGTGCCTTCTAAATCCGCTGCTGGATTCATTACCACAACCGTTCCAATAGCCACTCCCTGTGAACCCGCTGCACCATTAAAGCGTGCGTCTGTACGCAGGTTAGTATTGCCAGGAGCGACGTGAATAGTGCCACTCACTTCAGCATGGGCGATAACGCCAGCAAGCTGAGCCGACATGGTCACCAAAAATGCTTCTTCTTTTTGCTCGAAGCGGCGCACACCGGCATCTTGAACGACAAGTACACCAAGCACTTTGCGCTGATGGATAATCGGCACGCCTAGATAAGCGTGAAACTGCTCTTCACCAATGCCTTCTGCATAGTAAAAAGCTTTATGAGAGGATGCGTCCTCTAAATTAATCGGCTCAGCACGACTGACTATCTGGCCTAAAACACCTTCAGTAGGCGATAAACTCACATGACCAATCGCCGTTGGGTTTAACCCTTCCGTCGCCATCAACACATAACGATTGGTAACCTGATCGAAAAGATAAACCGAACAAACCTCGGTATTAACTGCCTGTTTCACCCGTTGAACAATTAAGTTCAAAGCCGCAGGTAGGTTTTCGGCCGCATTAACTTCTTGAATAATACGGCGAAGTTGCTCAAGCATGACGTCGATTGTTCCTTGGCTGCTTTTTTGTCTTACCTGACATAGTAGCCGTTAAACGCACATGTCGGTGCGTTAGCTCTTTTAACGCGCTGCGATAAACTTCACGTTTAAAAGACACCACTTGGCCTAATGGGTACCAGTAGCTAACCCAACGCCATCCATCAAACTCTGGCTTATCTGTATGTGAAAAAGAAATTAACTCTTCTTCAGCAACAAGCCTTAATAAAAACCATTTTTGCTTTTGGCCGATACAAACCGGTTGCGAATGCTGGCGAATAAGGCGCCTAGGTAACCGGTAACGGAGCCAGCCACGAGTGCAAGAAACAACTTCAACATGGTGCGGGTCTAGACCCACCTCTTCCTTAAGTTCACGATAAAGCGCCTGTTCTGGTGTTTCATCGGCATTAATTCCTCCTTGAGGAAATTGCCACGCATCCTGACCAATCCGGCGAGCCCAAAGCACTTGTCCATGACCATTTGTCAGGATAATGCCCACATTAGGACGAAAGCCGTCAGAATCAATCACATAAAATTCCTTAAATTTATAATGAAGCTATTGTTCCACATTTTTTTGCAATCACCAAAACCGAAATATTTCTGAAATCTATAAACGCTAGATTGCACCTATTACAACGAATCTCTATCCTGTTGCGCTTTAATCAACGTCACCCAAAGGGGAAAGCCTGTGAGTCTGGCTATTTTTGATCTCGACAACACACTAATTGATGGTGACAGCGATCACGCGTGGAATGAGTTTTTAATCGAACGTGAGCTTGTCGATGCCGAGCACTACCGCACCAGCAACGACCAGTTCTACGAAGATTACAAACAGGGCAAGCTCGATATTCAGAAGTATCTTTCTTTTGCATTAGAGCCATTAACACGCATTGAGCCGGATATGCTCAATACATTGCATCAACAGTTTATGGTGGAAAAAATCGAGCCTTTAATTACGACAAAGGCCGAAGCGCTTATTGAAAAGCACCGTAGCAAAGGTGACACCTTACTCATCATTACAGCGACCAATCGCTTCGTTACGCACCCTATTGCCACTCGCCTAGGTATCGAGCACATACTGGCATCGGAGCCTGAGCAAATTGATGGACGTTACACTGGAAAGGTTGTCGGCACACCTTGCTTCCAAGATGGCAAAGTAGTGCGCTTGGAGGAATGGCTAAAAACGCAGGAAATCAGCATGGAAGGCAGCTATTTTTATAGCGACTCTCATAATGATATTCCGCTACTCAGCAAAGTTGATAACCCAGTTGCTGTCGATGCTGATGATTACTTGATTGCTTTGGCCCAACGCAATAACTGGCCATGCATCAGCCTTCGGAACTCATAAGAGTTCAGCCCATGACACCGGCGCACAAAAAAAAACATAAAAGCCCGATACAATGGCGCTATCTGCTAGGTCATCTCTGCTAGGTCATCTCTGCTAGATGCTTTCATGTAGCAGAGAATTCCACTCGCTAATTTGCTAACCATTTATACATGACCAACGCGTCCACATAACCTTGCTCATGATGACGATAAGCCTTCGGCAAACGACCAACAGTTTCGTAGCCTAACTTATTCCATAATTTAACAGCCACTGCATTGGTAGATACAACAAAGTTGAACTGCATGGCTTGGTAGCCAAGGGCTATTGCGGTTTGCTGAGAATGCTCACACAAAAGTGTGGCAAGCCCTCGCCCCCGCGCGTTGGAGGACACCATATAGCCGCAATTAGCTACATGATTTGCGGGGCCTAACTGGTTAGTTTTTAAGTAATATGTGCCTAGAATTTCGCCTGATTCCTCCGCAACAAACGTGTTACGGGGCGCGTCTAACCAGAGCTTTTTTGCTTGTTCTTTACTGGTATCTGTATCGAACGCATAAGTTTCCCCGGCTTTAGCTACTTCACGGAAAATCGGCCAAATAGCATCCCAATCGCCTTCTTGCGCCTCTCTAATATTCATTGAATCTCTCTTGTTAGCCTTTCTCTTGGGTCACTATCTATTCCAGCATGTTGTCTTTGAACGTCTTGTCTTTGAACGTCTTGTCTTTGAACATGCTGCCATTGAACACGTTGTCTTTACACATACTCTCTTTGAGTGTCGTTTTTTTAAACACCCTCTGTGTTTAATACAAAGACATTATGGGCAAGGGTTAGGCGTTGCTTGATGAATCTGCTGAATTTCATCGAGCACCGTTACGCTCAATTGGATCGAGGCAGAATCAACATTAGATTTAAGCTGCGCTAGGTTGGTTGCACCAATGATGTTACTTCCCATGAATACTTGCGCGTTTACAAAGGCCAACGCCATTTGTGCTGGATCCAAACCGTTGTCTCGTGCAAGTTCAACATAAGAACGCGTGACCTCTGCGGCTTTGTCCCCTAAATAACGAGCAAAGCCAGGGTATAAGGTCAAACGAGCTCCCTCAGGGCGCTGGTCATTAAGATACTTACCCGATAAGACACCAAATGCCAATGGGGAGTACGCTAGCAGGTCGACGTTTTCACGAATAAGCACCTCGCTAAGTCCTACCTCAAGGGTGCGGTTAAGCAGACTGTAGGGGTTTTGCACAGTCGCAATGCGAGGCAAGTCATAACGCTCGGCTAAGGCTAGAAACTTCATCACCCCCCATGGCGTCTCATTAGAAACACCGATATGTCGAATCAACCCTTCTTTCACTAAGTCATCCAATACGTGTAGTGACTCAAGTAAATCGGTTCCAGGCTGACTAGGGTCATGCTGATAATCCAGTTGCCCAAAAAAGTTAGTCGCGCGGTCAGGCCAATGCAGCTGATACAGATCGATATAATCCGTACCCAAACGCGCCAGACTCCCTTCAATTGCTGCACGAATGTTGGCACGATCGTGTTTCATATTTTGACGGATATAAGACACAGACCCACCGGGGCCAGTCGCTTTAGTCGCAATAATTACCTTATCTCGATTAGCTCGCTTCTTGAGCCAAGTACCGATAAAACGTTCGGTATCGCCTTGGTACTCTGCACGGCTTGGTACAGGGTACATTTCAGCTGTATCAATAAAGTTGATGCCGCTGGCCACCGCATAGTCCAGCTGTTCATGGGCTTCAGCTTCGGTATTTTGACTACCCCATGTCATCGTTCCCAAACAAATTTTGCTCACTCGTAAATCTGTTTTACCTAACTCGCGATATTCCACAAGGCGCTCCTGTCTGCACGGGTTCTATCAATTAAGCATTGGTTTGTATGTTGTATGCAGCCTATGTATAAGGCACGACGCATCATTCTGTGCGGCAACCACCCACCATTAACTATTTATTTCGAAATGCTTATGTCGAACTGCTTATTTCGGTAGGGTAACGTTCGGTCTTCGCAGGGTAAAGCTGTATCAATATGGACAGAAAACCCGGCTAACTGATCAGCTCATGAATTTTGTAAACCATCACTGCTTCATCGACAGGCTTAATCAAGACATCATTTGCCCCCGCCTTTAAACACTCATCCGCGTTACCACGATCAACCGGCCTTGCTAAGAGGATAATTTTCACATCAGGATTCAGCGTCTTGACTCGGTTAATCACAAAAAACGGCGACATGTCAGAGAGCTTAATGTCGATTAGCATCACTTCAGCCGGTGTTTGTTGATAAAACTCAACGGCTGCTTTTGCTGAAGGCGCAGCTTGTACACTACAGCCTGCCGCGCTCAGCGCTTGGGCAAGCCGTTCTCTGGTTTCTGCTTCTTGTTCAACGAGTAACAAGTTCACACTATTAAGATCCAGAGTTTGAGGGTCCTGAGCTTGCTGCTTTTTCACCCGCGCTGACTCTGCAGCGCTTTGTAACTGATAACACATTTGTGCTTGCTGCTGCTGTTGCGTTTCGACTTCTTGCAAAAGGCTTTTTTGAGTTCCGTTTTCAACCAGTGTCATCAACGCTGCGCGCTGCTTATCACTCATATCACCTTCAGAGATTCCGGCTTTAAGCTGCTCTAGCGCCGTAGAAACCGAAGCCAATAACTGCTTAATACTTTGATCACTACTTTCTGTAAACGATTGTTCACAATGAATAATTTTATCGAAGAGCGTACAAAGGTCTTCAACTTTTAACGCGCTGGAATCAATCGTTTTTTCGGCCGCCTCTTGTGCTTGCTGCCTAAACAAACGCATCAAGAAGCGCAAACGGATAAGAATATGATAAGGGTCGTAGAGCGGGCGAGTAATGAAGTAATCATCAAAAATTTCTTTATTACACACCGAAAAGGCTTCGCGAATTTCATTTTGGCCGCAAAGCAAAAACTTACGTTTGATGATGCTGCCAACATCCGCTTCTTTTGTCGAAATAAGGTGCAAAAACGCGGATTCGTTTTCTGCAATCGATGACAGGCCCATGAGTAATATATCGATACCTTCATCAACTATTACTTTGACTGCATCAGCTTCTGTTTCCACAACAAAGAAATGATTAAAAGCTGGCTTAATAAACTTTTCAAGAACAGCCCCTTGGTCGGGGCTATCGGTAAAAAGCAGTATCGAAAATTTAGGTTTAGCTACCATTCATTGATTCCAAACAGTTCGCCTAAATCCGTATCTAAGACGCAGAAAGCACTCTCAGAAAGTAGGCTTTTAAATATGCTGTTTCCGGAATTGCCGGATGCACCGGGTGATCACCACCTTGAAAACCTTGCTCAATAATCTGACTATTCTTATCAAGTCGGCGTGTACATGAACGTAAGATATCAACCAGTCGATCATTTTGCAGGTGCATTGAGCAAGAACCAGAGATTAGTAAACCATCATCATTTAACAATCGCATTGCCAATTGGTTAATGCGCTCGTATGCCTGTTCCCCATTACGAATATCCTTCTTTTTCTGGATAAACGCAGGAGGATCAACCACCACTACATCAAAACGTTGATCTTCAGCTTTAAGGGCTTTCAGCGCCTCAAAAGCATCGCCTTGCATCGTTGAGAATTGCGTAAAGCCGTTCCGCTTCGCCGCTTCTTCTGCAACATCTAAGGCAGCTGCCGATGAATCAACACAGGTCACCGAAGAGGCACCCGCTTGCGCAGCTTGTAAGCCCCACCCACCGACATAACTAAACACGTCAAGCACACGCTTGTCTTGCACGTAGTGCTGCATGCGTGCACGGTTCATGCGGTGATCATAAAACCAACCCGTTTTTTGACCTTCTAGCACAGGGGCCAATAATTCTGTTTCGTTTTCTATCACTGAAACAATAGCAGGAATTTCGCCAATTGCCGTCTTAACATAACTCTCAAGACCTTCAGCTGAGCGCATTTTACCGTCATTTTTTAAGAGGATAGCCATAGGCTTTAGCACTTGCTGCAGCGCTTCAACGACCTCGTCTATGACCAATTCCATGCCTGCTGTTGAGGTCTGCACAACAAGATACTCACCAAAACGATCAACAACCAAGCCTGGTAAACCATCTGATTCACCATACACCAAACGATAAAACGGACCAGGAAAGCAACGTTCACGCAGCGACAACGCTTGATTCAGACGATGCACAATCAAAGACTTATTTAACGTCAGCTTGGCGTCACGACTCACCAAGCGCGCGCAAATCAAATTAGATGGATTGATATAGGCAACGCCCAGCGGCTTACCCGTTGATTGCTCAACAATGACCTGTTCGCCTGCTGCAAACGACTTCAATGGTGAAACAGCCGTATCCACCTCATTACTGTAGATCCAAAGATGGCCGGCTTTAAGTCGACGATCGGCTTTTGGTTTAAGACGAAGGGATTGCAACATGCTTAATTACTCTGAGTAAAAATAAAGACGCCGAAAGATAAGCTTCCGGCGTTTCTTCTATATCATTTTGCCTATCGCTATAAGGCGAACAAATTAACTTTCCGCTTCGACAATAGCGCCATATGCGGCAGCATCCAGAAGGCCATTAAACTCTGCGGCATCACTAGGTTTAACCTTAACAAACCAGCCGTCGGTGTAGGGTGCCGTATTCACCAATTCAGGGTCATCATCTAACTGGTTGTTCACCTCAACAATCTCACCGCTGATAGGCAGGTAAACATCAGAAGCTGACTTCACAGATTCAACAACGCCTAGTTCATCACCCGCTTTATAACTTGCGCCCACTTTTGGCAGTTCGACAAAAACAACATCACCCAGTTGGTCTTGCGCGTGATCGGTAATTCCCACGACCACAGTGCCATCCCCCGCATCCCTCGCCCACTGATGGGTATCGAGATATTTAAGCTCTGCAGGAATATTACTCATGGGTCTTTCTCCAAATAAAATTAACTTCCGCTATTTTAACAATAAGCGGCGAACAATAAGAATCTTTCACACTAAAACTGGGCTAGCAACATCATATCTAACCGGAGGATGCTTTAGCTCCGCGCTATTTTCGGTAAGTCTGCCGAAAAACCCATAGCCTGTTGAGAAATAATACGTTTAATCGGCGCTAAACGATCAACCTGAGACAACCCCATGTTTCGCACCCATTGCAGCGGTGCAGGGATATCCCCATATAAGTGTTTCAAGCCTGCCATGGTTGCCATCACCTTCCAAACCTCTCCTTGGCGGCGACGCTGGTAGCGAGTTAGCCAATCGGGGTTTGCGTAATCAATGGACTTGCCAGCCGCATCAATGATTTCTTCAGCCAGCACCGCGACATCCATAAATCCAAGGTTAACACCCTGCCCTGCTAGTGGATGGATGCTATGCGCCGCGTCGCCAACTAAGGCTACACCGGTATCAACATAAGCTTTAGCATGGCGTTGAACCAATGAGAATTTCTGTCGCGCATCGGTTGCTATGACGCGACCTAAACGTCCTTCAAAAGCCATCGTTAAGGCATGGCAGAACTCTGCATCATCCATCGTCAACAATGCCGCTGCATGATCCGGTGATGTTGACCACACGATAGAGCTTTGATGCTCACCCTCTGACGTATCCGGCAAAGGTAAAAACGCCAACGGTCCATCTTCGGTGAATCGCTGCCATGCAGTATGTTGATGGCTTTCTTCGGTACGCACCGTAGTAACCACGGCTTGGTGCTCATAGTCCCATTCGGTAATGGCTAAGCCAGCCAGCTGCCGCGTGCGAGAACGCGCTCCATCTGCAGCCACCACTAACCGAGCCGATAATACATGCTCATTACTCAACCGAAGCTCACGGTACCAGCGACCACCGTCATCCAATTGGGCGTTACTGATCGATTGAATAGTCGTAGGGTTGAGCCAATGGATATTCTCAAATTGTCTTGCCGCCTCATAAAGCCCAGCGAGAATGACCCGGTTTTCGACGATATGACCAAGGTGTTGTCGATAGACCGTTGTTGCATCAAAGTGAATTGATGCCGTGCCTTCCCCGTCCCACACCTGCATTTCGCGATAAGGTGTTAATCGCAACGACTGAATGACATCCCATGCACCAAGGTTAGATAAAATTTGCTCACTAACCGGCGTCAATGCACTAACTCTAGAGTCCATGCCTGCCTGGTTTTCATGCAGAACAAAAGGTAAGTATGCCTCAGGAGCTAGCTCACGAGGCTCTACTACCGCAATTGACAAGCCAGACGGCGCCAACGCTGCTGCGACCGCAACCCCAACCATTCCACCGCCAGCTATCACGACATCAACGGAATCAGGCAACAAACGCTCATTTCCAGCATTAAGATCCGCCATTATGATAAAGACCCCACTCGTGGAGCCGGCACGTCCAACCCCATTGCACTTCGAGAAAACGGATGCTTTAGCGTTGGACTTAATTCCATCAGCAACAGCCCAGCATTACGAGCCAGCACCGCATCAAGGCGAGGGTTAGAAAATAACTTCATTAGTTGATCGCTGAATAAGATCGTTTTATCCCTATCCCATTCTGATCGCTTTTCAAATGTCTGTAGTGCGGTTAGTGAGCCTACTGAACCAGCCTGTTTCACTGTAGTAGCTACATTCTCCGCTAACGCCATCGCCCCTCTCAACGCGAGGTTAAACCCTTGTCCGGCAATGGGGTGTAAGGTGTGCGCGGCATTACCTAACACCACCAAATTTGTTCTTACCAACTCACTCACTCGCGAGAGTTTTAAGGGGTAACTGTAACGATCGCTCACCGCTAAAAAAGCACCGGCACGATACCCAAAACGCTCCTGCACATTGGCAAGAAACGTTTGTTCATCCCATGACATCACATCATCAATTTGCTCGACTGGAAATGTCCACACCAAAGCAACTCGAGGTTGACCACTTTCATCGTTTGGAAGTGGTAGCAAGGCCATTGGGCCGTTGTCGGTGAAACGCTCATACGCAATACCCTGATGCGCTTCACTTAATGTTAGATTCGCGATTACTGCATATTGATCATAGTCATGTTGCTGATAATCAATACCTAAAGTTTCTCGTAAATTGGAGCGCCCACCATCGGCAACAACCACTAATTTTGCATCAATGGACTGGGGTTGATCGCCCACTAAAACATCCAACACTTTGCTATTTTCTTGATTGTGCGCCGCGACAACTTCAGCATTATCCAGCA
>JBLXCH010000047.1:14444-16343 GCA_048265065.1 Motiliproteus sp.
TTGATCGCCCACTAAAACATCCAACACTTTGCTATTTTCTTGATTGTGCGCCGCGACAACTTCAGCATTATCCAGCAAGGTAATCACATCACTGGCTGCTTGTAATTGCGCTAACAAGACGTGTCCCATCCAATGATTTTCAACGACATAGCCTAGTGCAGGTACGTTCTCTTGCTGCGCTTCTAAACGTACAGAGCCAAAGTGGCCTTTATCAGAAACATGGATCTGAGCAATTGACTCAGCCCCCTCCGCCATTTTTTCCCAAACGCCTAACTGCTCGTACAAAAACCGGCTTCCGTAAGATAACGCAGTAGACCGCGCATCGTAGCTTGGCGTAAATGTTTGATCACCGGCTTCAGGAATGGGCTGAGACTCACAAACGATGATTTTTAGTGCGTTAGCTCGTGCTGTTGGCAACAAACCTAGCGCAAGGCTTGCACCCACAAGACCGCCACCAATGATCGCTATATCATAAGATTGCGCATTTGAGTTTGACTTTGACTTTGACTTTGAAGCGGAGCTTGATGCGGGCATCACTACTGACCTGCCATTAAGCGTTCAATATCGTCTATTGTCTTTGGCGCTGCGGCTGATAGCACTTCATGGCCTGTCTCAGTCACCAAGACATCATCTTCAATGCGGATACCAATCCCCCGCCATTGAGGATCCACATCCATGTTATCAGGTGCGACATAAAGACCAGGTTCAACCGTCAGCACCATACCGGGAAGCAATGGGCGTGACATATCGCCTTCTTGGTATTCACCCACATCATGGACATCAAGCCCTAACCAATGGCCTGTTCGATGCATATAAAATGGACGGTACGCCTTGGCTTCAACCAGCTCAGCCACATCGCCTTTCAGCAGCCCTAAATCCACCAAACCTTGTGTTAGCACCTCAACAGCACGGTCATGCCCAAGATCCCAAGGATTTCCCGGTGCAACCGCTTCAATAGCGACTTTCTGAGCGTCTAGGACAATATTATAAAGTGCCTTTTGAGACTCACTAAAGTGACCCGAAACAGGAAAGGTACGGGTGATATCACCCGCGTAATGGCCAACTTCGGCGCCAGCATCAATCAATATCAAATCACCATCAGTTAGCTCGTCTTGGTTTTCGGTGTAATGCAAAACACAGGCATTCGCACCACTGCCTACAATCGAGTTGTAAGCAGCAAAACGAGCCCCTTCATCAGCAAAGGTTTTAAGAATTTCGGCTTCTAGTTGATATTCCCATGCCCCCGCTTTAGCAGCTTGCATTGCAGCAATGTGTCCTTTAGCAGACAACTCGGCAGCAACACGCATTTGCGCCTGCTCTGCTGGGGACTTAATCAGACGCATTTCATCAACTAAAGGTGTAATATTTTCAAGGATTTGAGGCACATACTGCTGGCTACGTGACTGCGCAAAAAGGGTTGATTTCCAATTAGCGATATCTGCCAATAATGCAGTGTTAGCTAAGGGTGCAATGACGCAGTGCTTACCCGCGAAAACTTCCGGCATAATCTGGTTTTTATCATCTAGCACATAGGCACGATCAAAACCAAAACGCTCAACGGCCGCCAATTCCCCAACACGATAACCAGTCCATATTTCTTGCTCTCGATCCTTCGGTAAGCAAAAGAGGATCGACTCACCACCCCCTTCTCCATCTGGGCACAAGACCAACAAAGCATCAGGCTCATGAAAACCGGTCAAATACCAAAAGCTGCTGTCTTGGCGAAAATGATATTCAGCATCCCGATTTCGAATTTTCTGAGTCGCAGCTGGAAGAATCAGCACATCATCAGCTTCACACTGAGCCATCAATTGTTGACGGCGCTCAGAAAACTCTTCGGCTGAGATAAGGTGTTGTTGACTCATTGTTTCAGACCCTACTGTTTGACGATTTTTAGCG
>JBLXCH010000047.1:16443-23811 GCA_048265065.1 Motiliproteus sp.
GCTCAGAAAACTCTTCGGCTGAGATAAGGTGTTGTTGACTCATTGTTTCAGACCCTACTGTTTGACGATTTTTAGCGTAGCGTATGTGTAGTTTAACGAAGTTTTATTCTCACAAACCCAGCTTTATTCTCACAAAACCAGTTTATTCACACAAAACATGCCTATTAATGGATTTGCTCACCAGGAGGCACTGATTCTTCAATTGGAGCCGTATTGCATTCTGCATAGATAAGTAAGGTGGACATCCGAACATATTCATAAACTTCAGCAAAATCAGCTTCGTTACTATCATCTTCATCAGTGTCTAAAGCAATTTGTGAAATAGTGATCAAATCACGCAGCGTTTCTTTAGCTTCGTCCGATAAATTACTATCTACTTTACCGCCCGCAGTCGCGTAACCTGCTAAAAATCCTTCACACCAATTACCTAGCGACTCTGCGCGCTGATTAATAACGGTTTCATCATCCGGCATTAGCAAATCAAATGAAAAGTCACTACCGCCCAATTGCTCAGTGCTAATCTCAAAAATATCCACTAAGGCTCTAGCCAGCTCGGGGTCATTTAACTCGCCAATATCCATCAAACCACACGCAGCCTGAAGCCATTCTTTTTCATCCTCATAACGACCACCAGCAGCTAACTGCCCACACAAGCTGCCATGCAGCTCTGCTGGCGAGCAGAAAGCACCTTGTTGTAAAAACTGATTCGCCACAGTGTCAAATTGAGGTAGGGATTTAGCCATGGGTTTTATTCACTCCAGTAACAAACGATTTGAGCATTAAAAGATTGAAGCAGCTCATCGCGCTAATGCTAGCATTTTCACCTTTTAATCACTATGAATAGTGAACACCAGCACAGCAGAAAGATTGCTCTGAAAACCGTCGCTGAGTATAGTGTTAATTCAAACTTATCGAATGTGAATTTCCATGGAAGACTCTGTTTTTCAACGCTTACAGCAAGAGATCGATCAGCTCATTAATCGCTGCAATCAGCTCCACCAAGAAAACCAGCGTTTGCTAAAGCGTGAACAGGAATGGAAGAGTGAGCGCGCAGAGCTCAAACAGGTACACAATACGACTGAACATCAAATTGAAGCCATGATTCAACGTTTGCGTGCGTTGGAGCAGGAGTAACACCGAATCATGCGAAGCGATAAAGACACCAACAACATTGATATTCAGCTGCTGGATAAAGAGTTCCTGATTAATTGCCCACCAGAGAACCAACCAGAGCTGCTTGCCGCAGCAAAAGAACTTGACCGCCGAATGAAAGAAATCAAAGCAAGCGGACGGGTATTTGGACTTGAGCGAATCGCCGTAATGGCTGCCCTTAATTTATCTCACGATTTATTGGCACTACAATCGCAACCTGCCAGCACCAACGATAACGAGAGCCTTGAACCTCTGATCGAGCAAATCCAACAAGCGCTATCTACCACTAGCAATAAATAATTATTATATTTTCTTGCCAACCCCTTCGTACCTAACCTGACTAATATCATTTTACAAGACCTGACATTCAGCAGAACACAGGTATAATTACCTTAACTCCCTGAGGTGTTTGGCAGCTAGTAATGTTCCTTGAGCCGATATTTCGAAACCCAGGAGGTTCTCAGTAGATATTGATGTGCATGTCCGCTTGACGGAAAGCCTAATGTATCTCGAGGACCGCCACTCTGAACCTTACGGTTCAGGACCCAGACTGGCACCGGCACCCTGGGGAGCCTTATTCTTTGTTATTTAATTATTTGCTCGATTCTATTTAGCTCATTAGATGAGCTTATCCGTAATGACTTCACCCATGTACGCTTACCTATTTACTAAAATAGTGAAAGAGCATTTGGCCAATGAAAGACCAACGACAACAGCTTCGACAATCGATCCGTAACGCTCGCCGCGCACTGAGTTCACAAGACCAGCGGTATGCTGCTGAGCAACTTTGCCTCAATTTATCGAAGCAAGTTGCCGTTCGAAAAGCCAGTAACATAGCGGCCTATTTAGCTACAGATGGCGAAATATCTCCCGAGCCACTGATCGAATGGGCATATGCCAATCGAAAAAAAGTGTTTGTTCCCGTCTTACACCCACTGAAGCATCATCAATTGCTCTTTGTAGAACTGACACCTGACAGTCCAATGAAAACCAACCATTACGGCATTCTTGAACCAGACCCTAGTGCCAACAAAATCCAACCGCTCTGGGCCCTTGATCTCGTTTTTTTACCGCTTGTCGCTTTCGATAAAACCGGGGCCAGATTGGGCATGGGTGGCGGTTACTACGACAGGACTTTCGCTTACCGCGCGAAGCTCACGCCTTACAACAAACCGACGCTAATCGGTATCGCTCACTCCATTCAAGAGGTAACGAAACTATCCACCCAAAGCTGGGACATTCCACTGAGCGCCATCGCTACAGAACACGATTTTTTAACAGTGAAGAAAATTAATTAATCAGCGCCAAAGCAAAAAAGACCTAGAATCTGGCCAAACGTAAAATTCAGTGGATAAAAGGCAGAGGGGATAACAATCCTGAGAACTCAATCTCGAGAAGAACAGACTAAAGCCAACTCAACGCACTAGAAATGATCTTTAACAATTGGCTAACCGCAGCACAACCGCTAAGCAACAAATCTAATCGCCAAAAATTAACTATTAATGACTTGAGTAACCAACGATGCTAGTTGTAGATCAGACTGGCTGACTGAAGTGACGACAAACCCCACCACAAACACCATGATCAATACAAAAAGCAAATCAGGACCCTTCTTCATTTCGATGCCCTCAATGACAACAGAAGATAGAACAAACAATTTGTTAGACTACGTAGTTTAGAAACAGACGTAACTTTCATCGCTTACAACCTGAATTACAAGGAAAACTTGCGATTAGCCAAATAATCGGCCATTTATCGCAGGATTTTAGAAAAAAACGCAAAATAGTGGTTAATTTGACTAAAAAGCACAAAAAAAAGCACTTTTTTAAGATATAACGTCAATATACAGCGGCAGGCATAATCGCCTGTAAAAGCAGTAAAATACTATTAACTCATCTCTTCGCGACGCAGAACGTCAAATTTTTTTCTTGCTTATTTCTCGTTCTCTAACGATCTAGTTCTTTGGCTATCTAGTGCTTTAACTCTCTCATTTAACAACCTGACCACGGTAAATTCTTTGCGTCTTAGGCTTTTCAGTGACCTCTGTCTCGCCTTCAGAATCATCGGTGTCTGCGGGCTCGCCTACAACTGAGGTTTCGGCCTCGGCTTCCGGCATTCCCATGGATAAAAGCAAGGCTTGCGCATCGACTGGCAACAGCGTATCAGTCAGCGGAAAAATCAAATTATCCGTGAATGACTGACGCAATGATGACTGTTCAGCTAAACACGCAAGCGCCTGCCCGTTGGTTGCCCCACCATAACTGAGGCCGAGTAATTGCCCTTGATGAAACACAACCTGACCTGAACGGTTTTCGTCAGAAACCAAAAACAAGGTTCCCGTAACCGATTGTTTGCAGTTTGAAAAGATCGTTTGATAGAGGTTTTTGACGGACTCGTTTACTAAAGAATCGATGTTTACAACCATTGATCGCCTCAGAACTCAGAAAATGCCACACTAGCGGATGCATTTAGAATTCTTGATACAGCAATATTTAGGCCAGCCTAAAGCTAAGAAAACACCCTAAAAAAGCTGAAATATAGAATAAAAGCGCGCTAAAACAGTGCTTATCATCATTAATGGTGCGCCTGCACGACAGTAAGCTGAGGTTTCGCTTATAGATTTCTAATCGATTGTATTTAAACCAATAGCGAACTAACAATCGAAACCATACTCTATATCGTTGGTTAAATTATCGAGTCGTACTCATCATAGACGCAGCGGGAAAGCACTCTTAAGCATCACACACTACACTCGCATCGATGAGCGCTATTCGTTACAGTCAGCGACGCAACCTTTTAACTTTTACGAGGGTATTGTGATTACTTCACGAACCGTTTTATCTTTTCTAAGCCTAGTCATTACAAGCTGTCTGCTCACTACGCAAACCAGCTATGCTCACCCACATTATTGGGTTGAAGTGAGCCTGACATTCGATATCGATGACAACGGCAAGCTGCTTGCTATCGAACAAGAATGGCAGTTCGATGAATTTGTTTCCACCATATTATTAGATGAGATGGAAACGATTGTTCCTGGCCGACCACCTGCCTCAATTTTACAAAAAGAAAGCGAACGTATTGTGGGAGACTTAACACCCTTTAACTACTACACCGAGCTCTCTCTCGATCACAAGCAGATTCCCATCGGCGACCCAACCTCACACTTTTTAAAAGTCGTTGAAACAGACCTATCAGAGCCGGATCGCCCGCGCCCTCCCGTGAACATGCTATCTCTGATTATGCGATTTGAATTCCATAAACCGTTAGACCTTAACGCACAAAAACTGGCACTCTCGGTGTACGATCCGACCTATTACGCCTCGTTTAATTTCGCGGGAAAAGAACCCGTAACCTTACCGCAAAACCCCCAGTTGCAATGCGAAGCCTATTTGAAGTTTCCAACGCCCGATGACTCAATGGTTGCCTATGCATTCAGTCTGGACCAAAGTCAACGAGATACCGGCGGATTAGGGAAGCACTTTGCTGAGCAACTGACAGTAAGCTGTAGACCGGGTACACACTAATCTATGTCACTTTCCCCCAATAGCTCTGTTCCTACCACCATTCGCCTCTTGCTCGTACTCGCCTGTGCACTTGCCTGTGCTGCTGCCGCCTCTCTACTGCTGAATTGGCACTCGGTTATTGCATGGATCTTGAGCACTCAACAACAATTGCATATCCAACTGAGAGAGCATGTATCGGCAGTTGCTCAAGCACCTTGGCAGCACGGCACATTGTTAATTGCCGCATCATTTGGCTATGGCCTTTTTCATGCTGCTGGACCCGGACACGGTAAAGCACTGATCACGAGCTATTTAGGAACCCAAACGACCACTGGCGTAAAGCAAGGCATTAGCCTCTCCTTTTTAGGCTCCATCTTACAATCGCTGATTGCGATTGGCATCGTTAGCCTATTCGCCTTAGTCCTAAATATTTCATTGAGTAGAATTAACAATCATGAGTGGCTTCTTGAGTTAGTCAGTTATGGTTTAGTCGCCCTTCTCGGCGCAGTAATTTTAGGCAAAGCCCTCTGGCAAAAACGCCGCATCAGCAAACGAAAATCGCCCCAATTAAATAGCGATAGCTATCAATTTATTAGCGATAATAAACCCGCGTTCTCACTCAGCAACACCGCTTTGCCTATCGAAGAACACGCGCCAAACTGCAACTGCCAGCATCATGTAGAGATCGATACCGAAGCAGGCTGGAAAGAAAAATTCTTACTGGTTTTCGCCATGGGTTTTCGCCCTTGCAGCGGCGCACTCATTGTCTTGGTGTACGCACACCTTATCGGCGTTTACTGGTTTGGCATCGCTGCCGTACTAGCGATGGGAGTTGGTACCGGCATGGCTGTCGCGCTAATCGCTTTCTTGGTCGTTCATTGTCGCCAATGGCTAACTCGCAACATAGGATCAACACAACAAGGTTCAACATTTGATGGCACGTTTTGGTTGAAAATTATTGGTGGGGGTATCTTGCTCGCACTAGGAGTTTCACTGCTGCTCGCCGTCAATATAAACCCGCCAACACACCCGATTCTTTAACCGTAATAACGCTTGCGGCCGAGTCACTCTTGGTATCTTGGTCGCCAAGGTAAATCAGCAGCCAACAAAACGGTTTGCTGCACCGTTGGCACATCAGAAAACAGCGGTTTGAAGTTCACCAGATCAACCTCACCAGATAAGCAAACCTCAAACTCAGCCATACCCAATGTTGCGCCAACCAACAGCGTACCTTCTAACAAGAATGTCTTTTGATCGTTGCTGACCTGTTTAATAACCGGTGACTGTAGTTGCGCCGTCAACGCCGCTAGATACTCTTCATCAATCGCTTCCGTAAAAACTAGCTCATCAGGATGATCCACTAAGTACAACCGTCCTAATTCAGTCACTTGGGTAGAACAATAGAACGACAAATAGTCAATCAGGCGCGACTCATCAAGCGCTAGCCCTAACTCTGTATTGGCGCGGTCTATGTCTGCCGGCCCACCTCTCAAAGGCACGACAGACTCACCTTTGTGCAACCAGTAACCAAATTTATCTTGGCCCAGAAAGTCCAATGTCACTTCGTATTGCCAGGTATCTTGATAAAAAGAGGGCTGCCAGCGTCTCAACATCAGCTGACTGCCGTCGGCAAAATAAGGTAGCCAGAAGTACTTTTCAACAGCAGCCAACGCTAACTGCTTCTGCTCACCATCAACCTTCTGCCACCGATCCGCGTGTATAGGATGCTGTTCTAACCGTCGTGCAATTTCATGCTCAATCAACGGATGAGGGTTTGCTTTCTTTATTTTTCGAGGACGAAGAGCCGGCGAATCAACGGTTTGTTCGCGACGGAAAATACGTTTAGACATGCCGATATCATCAGTGCCTGCTTGGTGATAATAAGGGTTGTCTTGGTATTTACCGGCAAATACCGAGTCTTTAAGGTAGTTAGGTTTCTGCACAATGACCGGCTCATCCCCCGCCAATGACAGCACCATCTCACTACGGTCTAACTGACGAATAACACCAGGCGGGCCAAAGCCCGAAATACGACAAACCCCTTCAGCAGCTAACTCAGTTGCCTGCCCAAAATACTGCTGAACCACACAGTTATTCAAGATGGTTTCCCAGCTGGCTGGGTAGAGTTTTTGTAGCTGAGAAATATCTTGCCAAAAAGTCCAGACCTTTACTCCGTAACCTCGCAGCAACGTAATCGCTTGCTCAACCTGTGGCATATAACCCAGCTGCGCAACTTCGTCCAACATCATCAACGTTGGCGTCTCAGGTTTACGCGTTCGATTCGTCATTGCTGCAATAAAAATCGCTAACCATAACCGCAGCAAGCGTTGATGGGACTTCAACTTTTCTGGTGGCACGACAAGATAAATAGTAATGGGATCACCATCCACCAATTCTTGTAATGAAAAACTAGATTCCCGCATATTACGTTCTAACAAATCACCTTTGAGAAAACTCAACATCGACTGCGCATAAGCCCAGTAACCACCAAAGGTTGATTCTGCCGGATTAGAGACTACGCCCGCTAAGCTTTGCAGAACCTCATCTCCACTGCTCATCGCCGCTTTCCCTAGATCACCCAAACCGGCTGGACCACGAGCTAGCAGCTTACGAGTCACTTCTAAATTCCAGTCACTAGGCGCCATTTTCTTAAACTGATAAGCCAACAAAAACACGATTAACTGATAGCCCATTAACGGCCAAAAAGGCTCAC
>JBLXCH010000048.1:0-23423 GCA_048265065.1 Motiliproteus sp.
GGGCGGCGGCGAGTATCGGCTGGCCAATGGTCGCGCGGCGGTATTCGGCGAGCCGGACGCATTGATGAAGGAGCCCTGGCTGGTGATCGCCGAGCTGGGCAGTCGTCAGGGCCAGCGCGAAGAGCGCATCTACCGTGCCGCTGCGCTGGACCCTGCACTGTTCGAGGATGTGCTGGCCGAGCAGGTCAGCCAACGCGACGAGCTGGAATGGGACGAGCGCGAAGGCGTGCTGCGGGCCGAGCGGCAGCGGCGTGTCGGTGAGCTGGTGCTCGGACGCGAACCCTTGCCGGGGCTGGATGACGAGGCTCGCGGTCGCGCGCTGCTCGGGTTGGTTCGTCGCAAAGGCCTGGAGCTGCTGCCGTGGACGCCGGAGCTGCGCCAGTGGCAGGCGCGGATTGCGTTGCTCCGGCAGCTCGAACTGGAATCCGGCGGGGCGAGCGACTGGCCGGACGTCAGCGACGAGGCGCTCCTGGCGCGGCTGGACGAGTGGCTGCTGCCTTACCTGGGCAAGGTCACGCGACTCGCCCACTTCGCCCAGCTGGATTTGCGCAGCATGCTCGCCACGCTGCTGCCGTGGCCGCTGCCCCAGCGTCTCGAAGAACTCGCGCCAACCGCCATCACCGTGCCTTCCGGGTCGCGGATACGACTCGACTACAGCGAGTCGCCACCGGTGCTGGCGGTACGCCTGCAGGAACTCTTCGGGCTGGCCGATACGCCACGCATCGCCAGCGGCCGTCAGGTGGTCAAGCTGCACCTGCTGTCACCGGCTCGCCGGCCTGTGCAGGTGACCCAGGATCTGGCCAGCTTCTGGACCAATACCTACCTCGAGGTGAAGAAAGACCTCAAGGGCCGCTATCCCAAACTATTCCATAAGCTTGACCCGTGGGTCGAATCTCTTAACAAGAGCAAGATTGACAGATAGCGCTTGTTTTCTAACACATAACATTTAGGATTGACTAATTCTACTGAGGGTTAGTCGATTGTCTTACTCCAACCCGCGTCACGAAGGCCGCTTGCTACTCATCCCTCATTTGCGGGATGCCTTCGCCAGACTGCATGTCAGTGAAGCACCTCGTGGCTCGATTGAGTCGGCGCTTGAAGGGGCTGAATCCAACCAGCTTTATAAGGTTGATGAAATCGGCGCATCAAACGGCTCCGGCGATCTTTATTATTATCCATTCTTGTTTCATAAGAGCGGCGAGCCGTGGTTTGAAGCTAATTCATACCTGCGTGGATTGGTCGAAGATAAGTCTTTAACCAATAGACCTACTGATGAGGTTCGTCGCCGGGCCAGCAAGCTACTGGACTATTTGATCTTCTGCGAGAACGAGGGTCTTGATTGGCTGGATTTCTCAGGACGGCGCCCTGCGCTGCGACCCACATATAAGTATTTTTCCAATTTGATCAATAACGGCAAGCGTAGTGCCGCTGTCATTAATCAATATACGGGAGTTGTATACGACTTCTACAAGTTCGTAAGTGCCAACTGGCACGATATTGATATACGGCGAGTCGATACGGTAAAAGAAGTAAAGTTTCTTCTCAAGAGCTCATACGGGGCGGTCAAAGTAGTTGCGGCTGAGAAACGCAGCCAAACCAAGCCGAAGGCTCCGAGCAGTTCGGTTTCCATAGGCTATGTGCGTGAGGATGGCGAAGACCTGCGACCACTCTCGAATAACGAGCTAGCCGAGTTTATGGGGATGCTCAAAGGCAAAGAGTGGTCGGCCTTGGAGCGCCTTATTTTGCTCACGGCATTGATGACCGGGGCGCGTAAGCAGACTGTTCTGACAATGCGACTGAAAAATCTTAAAAACTTTACGTCGTATAAGTTGCAGGGCGACGGTACTTATCTTGTGCATGCCGGCCCTGGTACAGGCATGGATACAAAGAAAGATCGAAGTCAGCGGTTGCATGTACCAAAGCAGCTTGCCGAGGAATTACTGGTGCTGGCAAACAGTCCGATGATGAAGAGGCGGCGAGTAAAGTTGCGTGAGCAACTTGCAAAAAAATACCCTGGCCTGTCCATGAGTGAAGACGATATGTACGTGTTTCTCTCTGACCAAGGCGGCTGCTACTACATGGCGAAAGACGACCCTCGTTACCCGGTCGTCAAGTCCCGTCCTACGGGGCAGGTTACGGACACGATTAAGCGCAAGCTCCTACAGAAAGCATCTGATAAATTCCCAAAGGATTATTCGTATCACTGGTTACGGGCCACATTTGCATTCCAGCTATATCAGCGTTTGAAAGAACTTATTAAAGCAGGTGTTATGCAGCCGGGCGATGATATTGATTTCATCAGGGAGCGCATGCATCACGCTTCTAGGGAAATGACCGAGCATTATTTGCAGTTATTCAAGATGCTGCCTCAAAAGATGGTCGTGCAAGAGTTTTATGAGGCCATGCTGAATTTTGGTTGCTACGATGACCTGAAGCTGGAAGCGAAAGATGAATAACCAAGAGCAAATGGTTTACCGCGACACGAATGTAATTACGGTCGATCAGATACATCAGGATTTTTTACACCCGGAGCGTCTGCGTTTGCAGTTAAGTGATGCAAGGGTTATGAAGGCGCCTCTTGACGTCGGTTCGTTGGCTTATTTCAAACGCGGTAAAAATAAAAACAGCTCTGAAGTTCGCGGTATCCCAGTTGTCGAGTCGTCATTAGTTGAAAGTCGGCGCAAATTAGTTGTAAGTATACTCGATTCATTTTTGAAGCTGCGTAATACTACGATTATGCTTAGGTTTAGACTGTCTGAAAGTGTTATCACTTGGCTAAACTGCAATGGATATGTCGACGTATTTAGTGATGCCGTTCAAGCGTCTAAAGCGTTTGCAGGCTACTCCGATTACTTAAATGGCGCGATAATCGAGCAAAGTTTTTCTCCAAGGCATGCAAGCTCGCTGCAAATGGTTTTGCGGAATTTTATTGAGTGGCAGTTTCCTGATGACTATCAATATGTCCTTAGTAGCGCGGTTTTTATTTCGCCTGCAAGAAAAACCATCAGGCCACCGAGGCAGTCTGACGTTCAGATGTATAAAGATGCTTGTCTCGCGATAGCTCGCCGTTATAGCGAGTTTGTTATGAATAATGAGCGTTATCCGTGCGTGGTGAAGATTAGGGATTACGAGATTGTAAAATTTCCCTCGACTAACGGGTTGTTTAGCCCGTTTAAGGTTGGTGCCAATTGTTACAGTGCAGTTAATAGGCGAGTATCAACAGTTGATGAGTATTCTGTATTTTCTGAAAATAGAAAAAAGAGCACTCAGCAAATAATATATGATCTTGATAAGGTTCAGGCTAATTTTGATGCTGCCAACAAGGATAGCCGAGCTTATGATCGAATGCAGATAGCTACCCTTGCGGCAAAAGCTTATGCAGCTCTTTTTATTCTTATTACTGGTGCGTCTCCGACTGAGATTGAACAATTTGAATATGAGGGCGCGTTACAGGTAGCTATCTCACCTCTAAAAAAAGAGTTAGCAGCGCTGAAGTTTCGGGCTGGCGGTAAGGAGGTGAAGTATGTTGTTGGCCGTAAAGAAGGGCGTCAATTGCTCGAGGAGTATTTGAGTTTTCGTGAGTGGGTTCTGAATGGCCAGTATTGTGGAAAGCTTTTTTTTACCATCAAGTACGTTCGTCGTGAGTGGGTTTTTTATGAGTTAAATGCAAATTCTGCCATGAATAATCTTTATTCTCTTATGTCTGGTGTTTATGTTGACGCTAAATATCCTAACATAACATCCCGTAAGGTTCGAAAACATAAAAGTAGTGTAGAGCACTCGGCTCGCTTTGCTCCAGTCGAGGTCGCGGCCTCGCTCAACCATACTGAGGTGGTTAATCAGTTGTCTTACAGTGAGGCGACTATCGAGCAGCAAGAAAGTGAACTTGCCACGTATTGGGCGGCTGTGCGTCACGCCGCGAAAATGGTGCAAGAGCGTAGTGAAAATGCGCCACAAACATCGGTCTCGACCGCAGCCGGGCATTGCGAAGTTTTCAATGCGCCGAGGCCTGTAAGCGGTGGTGGCGCTGTAGTGATTGAGCCAAACTGTCGGACGCAGTACGGCTGTCTGTATTGCACGCATTATGTTTGTCATTCAGATGAAGAAGATGTGCACAAGCTGTTGAGTCTTCAATATGTCATTAGTGCCGTTCGCGATGGGTCGAGTGATTATAGTCATGCCGAGGCATTGTATAAGGATTTGTCGATAAGAATAGAGTTCATCTTAGAGGCCATCGCTGGTCGTTCGGAGGCTGTAAGTAAAATGGTCGAGGAGTTAAAAGCTAAGGTGTTTGAGCTTGGTATATTGACATCGTTTTGGGAGAATCGCTTGCAGCGCTATGAGCAGATGGGGGTGGTATTTTGAGCCTTGCTTCGATAGGAAGTTTGTATACGCCTAAAAATAAAGATTCGGCTGTTGCGCCTGATGCTGCTCCACATTTCGGGGGCTTTTCTGCTAACCCGGATTTTGTGTTGTGCCGGAATAAGGATGGAAATCCGACTGCTGTTTATAAAGATGACGTATGGGATTTTAATCCATACAGGCTCAGCGCCAAAAAAATCAATAGAATCAATTTCGATAAGGCTTTTGATTCGATTGGTGCGGAACAAAAAGCCCTGATCAATGAAGCGAAGTATGTATTGTATTGCCTGATTTATTTTGGAGGTGGCGGGCGTTTAGGTAGGCTTAGTGCAAGTAGTTTGTCTAATTATTGGTTCGTTATTCGCGCGGTTTTAAATTTTTGTTATCGGCAGAAAGAAAATACACTCGTTGGGGTTTTATCCCTGCGGCAAGTTTTCACAAGTCCTATTTATTTGGCTGCATTTGTTAGTGAGTATAAAGACAATCGCATGGTGGTAAGATTGTTTTCTAGTATTCTTGGTGGGCTAGTTATTGTTGGTGAAAATCGTTTAGGTTATCGCGTAGTTAACACTGATGATTATAAAAATATGGGGCGCGGGTATCATCAGCATCCGGTAATACCTACTCGAATCTATTTGGAGTTGATAAACAAATTATCCGACCTGCTTACTCAGATGTATGTTGGCGTTGACCGATTTGATTCGTTTATAGAGAAGTTTGAGGATAAGTATTACGGTATGCTCCTTCGTAATCAGCAATGCATGGGGTTGGGCGGAAAAGCGTACTACAGGCCGGATATGGTTAATGCGCTTGAGCTTCATCGGTTGGATAATGTTTTTGTTGGTGAATTCATTTGCAACCGTAAGCGCGATTTTAGTAATAGCGTTCTCAAGATGCAGTATGTTTTAAAACAGGTTATCCACTTGTATACGGGGATGCGCGATCAAGAGGTTATGCGTATGCCTTATGATTGTCTCTCTGATGAGGTATATATAAAAGAATCTGTTGATGATGCTGGCGTAGTTCGAGACAGCGCAAAATCTGTAAGCATTATTTCTACTACAACAAAGTTTTCAGGTTACAGGCAGTCAGAAGCTTGGTTCGCGCCAAACGAAGTCGTTAGGGCCGTTAAGATAGCTCAAGCGATTTGTAGAGGGCTTGCAAAATTATATAAAATTAACACTGACTTAAATTGTCCGCTATTTCTCAATCCGTCTATCCTGAGGCAGAAAAAAACTGAGGTTGGTGTGGGTGCCTTGGCGGCTTCATATACAAAAATTGCTGCTATCGACGCGCTTGTGATTGAGCCTTCAGACCTTGTTGAATTGTCTCAGACAGACACTGCACGTGATTTTTACAATGAACCGAAGTTTGCAGTTGGTCAGTCTTGGCCGCTGTCAAGTCATCAGTTTCGCCGATCGTTTGCATTCTATGCTAGCAACAGTGGCTTCGTATCGCTGCCTAGCCTGAAATCTCAATACAAGCACTTGACCATTGAAATGGCTCGGTATTATAGCAACGGATTTGAAAATCTCAGGACAATATTCGGTTACTACGATGCAAAGAGGAAAGAGTACGTGCTACCTGCCTCGCACGTTGCCTTAGAGTTTCAGATGGGTATGCCAATGGCGGTGGCTAACCAACTGCTCTCTGATGTGTTATTTAAGGACGATCCGTTGTTTGGTGGCACCGGTTCTTATATGGAGAAGCAGAAGGCTCGACTAATTGATGGTGAGGTCTGTATTGAGGAAGTTCGCGCTGAAACTATAACCCGTGTTAAGCGTGGTGATATTAAATATCGTCCCACGCTGCTGGGTGGTTGTACCAAAGTTGGTCGATGTGATGCTTTTTTGCTTGGCGACTATACCGAGTGCCTATCCTGTGAAGGTTCAATAATAAAATCGGAAAAATTGAGTGATGCAATAGAGTCTGCAACTGCGGAGTTGGCGAGTTATGTGGAGGACTCGGGAGAGTATCAAATTACAAAGGCTGACCTTGAGCGATTATTGAGCTTTAAGGCTCGCCTGATTGATACAGTAGGACTTTTATGATGAGTTCTAGTAAGAATATGAGTGGCGGTATCCTTGCATGTGAGAATGCATTACAACGTCTTCTAGAAGGTAAGCCTGTCTTGTCAGTGCATGTAGGCTTGGATGTGTCGAAAATTACCGCCAGCATTGTTAGCCTTGAGGCAGGATTTGATCGCGGTTACCTCAAAAAATCCCGCAGAGCACATTTGCCGATACTTGCAAAAATCGAATCTGTTCGTGCAGAGGCAGGTAAGGGTTCTAACTCGTCAAGCGCAAAAAAAGTTCAACGATTAGAAGATAAGGTTTTGCTCTTGGAAAAAGAGCTTGCAATGGTCCGTACGCAGCGCGACCGAGTGCTTACGCAAAATCTCCAGTTATGGGAGCGTGTGAGGGAGTTAGAGTTAGCTGAGCGTCAGAACAAGACGCGCCAGGTTCGGCTGCACCATTGATTGCGGTTTACCAGGCGCGCCAAGTACCAGCTATGGCTGTGCGAAGTGAGCTGCGACTAAGGCCTTGACCCAGCTAGCTAGGTTAGCGGTAGCATGACGCGCGCGCCTCAGAATAAGCGGCTGTGAGAGCACTTGTGCGCTGAACGATATCTCCTGCGGCAAAGTGAGCAATGAAGACCGGCTGTAATTCCTCACAAGGATCACCGTTGCAGCTCTGACACCTGAGGCAGTAGGCCGGATGGGTCGCATGCAAGCACGCCTGCGATGCGATATAGCTTCTCGACGGTAATATTTACTTCGCCACGCTCGATCCGCCCCACATAGCTGCGGTCGATACTGCACGCCAGCGCGAGTGCATCCTGAGAAACTCGGCAGATCTTTCTCTGCGCCCGGATGCGTTCCCCTAACGCTTTAGCCAAATTATCCATGACCGTCTCAATTCCACTTGAGGCGGCACTATCGTGCGTTTGCGGATGCACAGGCCACGGACTATAATCCGCATTTTTCGCAGTTACTCTTCTGGTGCCTCAATGAAATCGGCCTCGTTCACCTTTGACAGGCATTTGCACGAGCTGCTTCAGGAGGAAGGGCGCACAAAGTTTACGATCCGTGAACTTCGCGATGCCTATGCCAAAAAACTGGATGGCATGAATTTCCGTCTCACCGATGTACGTCGTTATGTGTATGAGCAAATCCGCCGAATGCTGCGCATGGGCTGGGTTGTGCTCGATGAAGAGCGCCTTTCGCGGAGTCAGGTCTACCACCTGCAGCCGATTCTGATAGATCTGCAACTGGAGCTGATCGACAACGGTTTTGAGAACAGCCTCAAGACTATCGAGGCTCCAAAGCAGGCACCTGTAGCAACAGAATTACAGGCTTTGCCGCTTAAATCTTCAGCCAATACGGATCAGCAGTTGGAAGCTCTTCACAAGGAAATCCGCCTGGACTTCCTGTCTTCGATGGGCGAGGCGGAGCGCTACAAGCTACTTCTGGACGAGATGCCGCATCTGCGGGACAGGCTTGAAGGCGACTACCTGGAGGCCAGAGATCGTAGTTCGCGTCTACATGGACATCTTCGCGCCATCGAAAAGACCCTCAAGACGATTGCCGCTGCACAATGAGCGGAACACTAAGAGACTGGCAAAACGGCTGCATCAACAAAGCGTTGGAGCACTTTAACGCGACGCCGCATTTCTTCTGCCAAGCAACGCCGGGGGCCGGGAAAACACGCATGGCTGCGGAACTGGCTAGCCGACTGCTTGAGCAAGACAGAATCGACTTGGTGATGTGCTTTGCACCGTCCTGCCAGGTCGTTGAGGGCTTCCGTTCGACCTTTGCTGAGGTGCTAGGCCGGCGTCTCGACGGCCAGATAGGTGCTGTGGGTGCGGCCTATACCTATCAGGCCATGGAATACCGAGATGAGGGATTTTGGCAGCTTCTTGATGACTACCGGGTGCTTGTGGTCTTCGATGAAATCCACCATTGCGCCGGCCATGATCCATTGCTTAGTAATGCTTGGGGTCAGCAGATACTGCATCGGGTACAAGATCGTGCTGCCTTCACGCTGGCGTTGTCTGGCACGCCCTGGCGTTCGGACGACAAGGCCATCGCCTTGGCTCGCTACTCTTCGCCCGAGGGGTATCTGATCTGCGACTACCGTTATGGCCTTAAAGAGGCCGTTACTGATGGTGTGTGCCGATCACCACGCATCGTGTTACTCGACAATCAGAAGGTGAAGCTCACTGAGGAACTGGGCGCTGACAGCTCTGTGAGGCTGTTTCCTAGCATTGCCAAGCTTTTGGGGGAGTCACCTGTCACCTACGAAGAACTGCTGCGCCATGACGAGGTAATCGACCAGCTTCTCGACCTTGGCTGCAACAAGCTCAATGAGCTTCGCCAAATCAAGCCGGATGCAGCCGGTTTGGTCGTTGCCACCGACATCGAGCACGCCCAGCAAATTGCTCAAGCCTTGGACGCCAGGGGGGAGGGCTGCCGCATCGTAACCAACAAAACACCGGATGCGCAGCAGGTAATCAACACATTCAGGAGCAGCGCATGCCGCTGGATTGTCGCCGTTGGAATGATCAGTGAGGGCACCGACATTCCTCGGCTACAAGTTTGCTGCTACCTCAGCCGCATTCGCACTGAGCTGCATTACCGGCAAGTACTGGGGCGGGTGCTGCGGCGAACGGGTGAATCTGATGATCAGGCCTGGCTGTTCATGTTAGCGGAAACCACGTTGCAGGGTTTTGCGGAGCGGATAGCGGATGACCTGCCGAATGATTTGGCGGTGCTGAGCGAGGTGCATATTCCTAATTCCACTCCAGATATTAAGTCTGACTTGATTGATGCTAGTGGCCATGTCGAGGGTATGCATGATGCAGTTGTTAGTGGTGCTGAACAGGTTATTGAGTCACTGGCTACCAACATTATTTCGCTGAGTGGTTTTGCAGCTGAGCCAAATCATCAGGTCAGCTTTTCCCAGCATTACAGGCAGCAACTGTTGGCCTGCTTTTGAGGCTGTGCTGCTTTGTCCAAATGAAGTCGTTCTGCTTCGGAATGGCCTGGGCCGATAGCTTTATGGGCTGGTAAATTAATCGGAGGCGAGCATGGAGATAAAGTCGCCGGCAATGGCAGCTGTGACGGAGGATGTGATCTGTGACGTTTGTAGCTCAGGAACGCGCATCCCCGGCTATGGTTTGCAATATGGTCAGCTCGAAGCGCAATGGGGTTATGGCGCCCAACATGACGGCGAGCACTACCGTGTGCATCTCTGCGAGCATTGTTTTTTCAGGGTACTGAGTGGGTTACGACGGGATCGTATGGTCAACGGCATGTTCGATGACGATAAGCCTTTCTCAGCGGACAGATTTGGGCTGATAAGCGCGGATAACTTTTGGGGAAGGATTGATGACTGAGCCCGTTTCTGTTTCTGGTGAGGCTATTACTGATCAATCTATCTCTGAGACAGCCAAAGCCGGAAAGGTCGCTTTGACCTTCTTCTTCGGGCTGACGGAAAAGTGGGGCTGTTCAGTTGCAGAGCAAAAACTATTACTAGGCTTTGTCTCCAACGCTACTTACTGCAGCTACAAAAAGCTTCCGGAAGCGCGATTGAGTGACGACCTAATCGAGCGGATTTCTTACCTAATGGGCATCCACAGATCTCTGCGGACCATTTTCTGCAATCAGCCAGAGAGGGCCGATCTGCAGGGCATCAATCCTCTGGCACAGCTCACTGAATTTGCTTCGAGCGTGATGACAGGGGTGGGGGCTGCAAACCTACGGACGCGTGTCGAGTCTCTGCGTGGAGGAAGGGCGCGGACGCCCCCGACCCCCGCTGAGGCCGAGGCCGTTGCATTTGTCGCGGAGCCAACGCTAGAGCGAGCGCATCGTGTGCTTAATGTCCTCGCTGACCAGCCGGGCTCACGCGTGTTCCGACCAGAAGTTTTGCACTGCTGTCGCTCTGCCATGCAAGCAGTGGCAGGCGGGGCCCCCGACTTTCTGACTGCAGCCATTCAGGCTCGCGAGCGCAATCGACGTCTCGGTCGACCGATTGCGCGTCGCTCGGTCGGCAGCACGTTATTGCTCAAGGGCCTGGAGGCAGATGTCTCGGTCATTCTGCATCCTGAGTTGATGACAGCCCAAAACCTTTACGTCGCTCTGACGCGGGGCGCAAGGCAAGTAGTTGTGTGTTCTTCAACGCCCATACTCACGCCGGTGCGAAACGGTTGAGTTGTTTCGCTATCTGGGCGTAGTTGCTAGACGACTGGCAATCGGGGTTCACCAACCCTTCCTCATCAGCGTCTCAAAATCTCGACGTGACAAGACCTGGGCGCAGTTGCGCCAGTCATTATCGGTTGGGCGCATGGTCGCGTTGTACCGCAGATCGAAGCCGGTTTCCTGCTTCTGGGCATTGATGTACTGATCCATCAATTCACCTAGATGCTCGATGTCGTCAATCCATTCGTCCTTAATGGTATCCGGCAACGAACCGAACAGATCGAAGCGGTCCTTCATGCGCTCGGAAAGGCGGTCGTAGACTTTCTCGTCCACTGTCTGCTCGTTCACGAGGTTGAGCATGTCCACCTTGTCGCGTGTCTGACCGAAACGCTTGATTCGGCCTATGCGTTGTTCGAGTTTGGTCGGGTTCCATGGAAGGTCAACGTTGATTAGCGCGCCCAGAGTCTGCAGGTTGAGCCCTTCACAGGCTGCATCGGTGGCGACCAATAGGCGAAGCTTGCGATCTGCCACCATAGTCTTGAGGGCTTCGCGCTCGATGGCAACGCTGTCACCTTTCCGATAGAGCCGGCTGCGACCAGCCCCGGCATACAGGCCTATCGCTTCATCGGGGTAGCGTCCAGCAAGCGATTCAGCCACCCAGCGGGCGGTATCGTAGTATTGGCTGAAAATGATACAGCCAAGCTCACGCCAGCCCTCGTTCTCTAGGTAGTGCAGGATCGCCTTAAGTTTTGGATCTTCTTTGACCCGCTTCAGGCGATCTAGCAGTCGTTCCAGGGCCAGCTGCTCATCGGTGCTTTGTACTTGCACCGCAACCTCACCCTCGTCGCTTTCTTCGGTGATTGTCTCGCCGCCTAGCAGTTTGGTTGCGGTGTTTATCCCGGCGACGATACTGCTGCAGATGCGCTGCTCCATTAGGTTCTTCATGAACCCGCTTCCACGTCCGCTGCTGGCCAAAGCCTTGCCAAAGCCACGAGCCTGGCTGTATGCCTCACGGAAGTCTTCACTGGAGCGCAGGGCCAGCCCCTCGAACAGGGCATGGTAGCGATGAACATCCTTTACCAGCCCGGCGTCAGGATGCACGTCCACACCAATGGCCTTGAGAAGGCCTGCATTTTCCAGCGTGGTTCGTTTGCGTAGCACAACATGACGCACAAATGGATTTTCGCGCTGGAAGAAACTAGCCCCGGCGACACGTCGTTCCATTGCATCGTCCAGCGCCTCGCGGGCCTCCTCACCCAGTTCGGAGAATGAGCTGCCAAGCCGGTCGCTCTGCTGTAGCTCAAGATCATGGCGAATTAAGCTGTACAGCCGCCGTGCTTGGCTGTCCTGAGTCGAGTTGACTGTTGGCAGTGGCGCACGAAGCAAACGCCAAGCATAACTAGCGTCAGTTACATCCTCTTCTCCCGAGAGTATGGGAATGATGTTCTTGGGACTATGCCATTCTGAAAAATCCCCACCCAGAACGAAATTGCCTTTCCCTTGGTGCAGAACCCGCACCAAGTCCCACAGATCCTCTCGGCGAGTTTGGATGGGCGTAGCCGTTCCGAGGATAACGTGATCCGCACGGGCCGAAATTTCACTAATGAACGCCAGTAACTCGTTCGGCGTGCCCGCATCCTTTCCCATTCCTTGTCGAGTGCGTGCCTTATGGGCCTCGTCGAGAATGACTAGCCCAAAGCCGCCGCGGAGCCCGAGTAGGTATTCCTTTTCTAACGAGTCGCGCAACATCAGGCCCGTAGAAATGATGCCGATCCTAAGTGGACAGCTTGCAACATTGTCGGGACCCTCGGCAGAGATCGATCGCCCTTGCTCATCAAGCCAAGTTTTCTGCTGTGTCTGCCATAGCGCACAGGGGATACCCAGCTTGTCCATCATCTCGGTCTGCCACTGCTCGCAGAGGGTTGCCGGCGCAAAGATGATGACGGGTTTACTGCGGCCTTTCTGCTCTGCCAAGAGGCTTAACGCCAAAGCCGCCGTGCCCATGGCAAGGGTCTTTCCCAAGCCGACCTCATCAGCCAGCAGCAAACGCACAACGCCATATTCTTGGTAATGCTTCAGGCACTCGGTGACGAACCCCTGTTGCCAGGCCTGCAGCGAGAACCCTTCGCGATACAGTGGCGACTCGATCAAGGCGGCAGGGGCAATTTGCTCGGGTTCTACTACCTCGTCGATTGATACCTCATGGCGATGGCTGCGCCGAGTAATTTCTCGGCACACCGCATCCGGCAAAGGCTTCGCGGCATTCCACAGGTACTCGAACTCTGCCTCAATCCAGGCGACACCTTCTGGGGAGTCGTCGGACCAGAGTATTTCGTAGTGCTTTTGCCAGCCACTGCTGGTCTCGTTCATTGAGCCAATAAAGCCGAGCTTGCGGCCATCGGCCAAATCAATCACACCTGCTTTGCCGTGTAAAAAACCACAAGCACTATCAGGGGCAACCCGTATGACCTGCCCACGCTTTTCTAAAAACGATGCTAACTGCTGATAGCGCTCTCGGTTGAGCAGCGAATCAATCTCGACAGACCGTTCGTTCAGCTTGCCCAGTAGCTTGGCTTCACACACCTGGGCGACCCGCAAGTCCTCTGCCTGTATGTCCGCATTGCAAACAATTTGCACCTCGGGAATCTGATCGATCAGCTCTCCGGCAACCTCAAACAGTGAACTGGTGAAATAGCCGGCAATTCGCCGATAGCGCCGAGCCCCTTTGAGGTGCTCGACTAGGAAGCTCTGATCCAGCGCATGGGTGCGTGATGACAAACGGGTGATCGTCATGCCCTAACCTCTCAGGAGTCCAACCGCTGTGTTTGCATCCGAGAGACAAGCACCTCAGCAGCTGAACGCACAGCTTCATTGCGGGACTTATTTTCCAAGAAACGAACCAGATCGATCAGCTTTGGACGGACTTCGAGGTAGTCAGGTAGATCCTCCATCAGTGTTTTGACCACAGATTGCGGTTCGACCTCAGCTAGCAGCTGCTGAATGGCTATGATCAGATGACCCAGCCAGGTTGGGCCAATTTCCGTGCTATCGGTTAGCTCACGGGAGCCGAACTCATCAACTTGCTTCAACCGCGAGCCGTTGGCCGTCATGCTGGCCATGACTTTTGTGTAGTCATCCACACGAAAGGCCTTGGCAAAGTTCTGGTAGTTATCCAGCTTTGAGGCACCGACCGATTCCATATCCAGCATGCGCAAGTAGAAGCGCTGAATGCCATCAATAGCTTGCCAGGTGTCCAGGGCCACCCCTTCAGGCACCAACAGGCTATTGGCTGCCTCGGAGGCTTGCTGGACGATCTCATCCACCACGGTGATCTCGCCTTTGACGCGGGGCCGCAATGCGAACGTGGTGACATCAGTCTCACCGATCTTGGTGTAGGCGGTCAGCACTTTTAGAGCGGCTGCGTAACCCGCCATCTGCAAGTCAGCATCATTGAAAACGGGCTCACCCATATGAGCTTCCACCTCATCATTGAGATGCATCATCTGCTTGATCTGGGCCGCAACCTCACTGCGAACCGCAGGAAGAATGCGCTGCTTGAAGCCAACCTTTTCTCCAGCAAATCGCTTGCGCAGCATTAGAATCACCGTGCCTTGGACATAACCTCCTTTTTTTTGCTCAGAAGTTGTCTCTGTAGCAATGTACCAAGCAGTTATTACTTGCAGACCTGCCGCCCAGAATATACCCACCATGTCAGACCATACTTCGGTGCTTTGATGAGTAAACATTACGCATTGCATGCCGTTGTCAGGCATGTTTTGAGTCATGGTGGAATAGGCTTCTATCATCCCTCTTCGAAATGCATCGCCATCTCCTTTGATGGCCAATGCACGCCTTGAATCCCATGCCCAATTATTAAAAGGAGTCGGAGGATTTTTTCTTAGCCACGCGATGAAGAATTCCGTTATCTCGTGGTAGTTGACTGCGTCAGCATATGGCGGGTCAGTTATGAATATGTCAGATAGAAAAGCTGTTTCATTTGCGGGGCATGAGGAAATATTAGTCATTGGAGCTGTGATGTACCCACCCTCCCCAAACTCCACTATAGAGTGGTTTTCAAGGTTGGAAATTGCTCTAACAGCAAAATTGTACAGCGTATTTAGTGCTTGATTCGAGAAAGTATTAACCTGATTTTCATGCCTTGTCGAAGTAGCCCATCGGCATAGTCGCGTATTCCACTCAATAGATTTTGATTGGACTGCTACCAGTGCGGCTTTGATCTCACCATCAGGCATATCATTCAGCTTGCTCTTGTAAAGCGAGAAGATTAACAGTTGCCGTGCGTTGAACATGTGATGCCAATACTTCCAACCGCGCTCACGAATAGGCTGATCCGTATTGTATCCTGGTTCAATCTCCATATCTGGTACTAGGCCATGCGTCTGCCAGTCAGTCAAGTTTCTACTTACGATGCCTTCGACTTTATTCTCTCGCTCTAGATCTTGTCGGCTAACACCGGAGAAATAGGTATCTTTTCTGGGTTTATTTAGTGAGTCCTTTGTTATCCACTGTATGCAATAAAGCCTTTCTTGAAAAATGTCATCTGCACGAGGCTTAAAGTCTGAAATTGTCCACGGCCTCAAGCGATTTACTGTCGCACCAGACTCATCGCGATGATCGCCACGCAGGCTCTTGATGGAGGTTCTGTATGTATTCCCATCAATTTCGTAGACTACATAATTACCTTGCATAGTTCCTTGTGCAGCTTTTTTCATCTCATCCTGACTGGCGTCGGATAAGATCTCAATATCAAATCTTTTTACTTCACGGTTAGGAATGAGCTTGGCCACAACATTGCGCTGCATTGAAATCACCCAATTGGGCGCCAAAGGAATCATCCAGCCAGTTTCAGGGCAGCGGACTTCCATGCAATACAGATAAACTTTTGCCCGATTCCCATCCTCGTCATGCTCGATGCCCAGAGAACAAATCTCTTGATCTACTTCTTCAGCGATTTCACGCTGGGAAAGTTCAATCTCACTGCGCACTTCTGGGGAAGCCCCTATGATGTTAATCGCACCCCAAGTCAACATGCAGGCTATTGGATTTAAATCAGATGCGAAAACTTCACATCCCATTCTGGCCGCCTCAAACGGTATTGATCCGCCTCCAGAAAATGTGTCGGCTACCTTGGGGCGGTGTCCGAAGCGTAAAATACCCAACTGCTCGACTAGCTGTTCTATCGAGTAAGCATTTATCCCAAACCTTCCCAGGCGCTCGTTTACTAAAGCCCAGACGGGGGCCAGCAGAAACTGTTGGTTTACCTCCTCAGGACGCTTGCACAACAGCGAGCGCTCCTCGTAAGTCGGCAGAGTTGCGAGCGCCTGTGCATAGATCTCTGATTTGGCCTCGTCGCTAATTCCGCGCTTCCAGCTTATTCGGATGCCCTTCTCAGCGACATCCACCGGAAACCACCAGATGGCCACATCCTGCTCGCGCAGGTAGCTACCCTCAGGGATTTTGAAGTCGAAGTAGCTCCAGGGGTTATCCAGGGTAATCATCGCGGCAATGTCAGCCGGCTTGAGCGCCGCTTGGTCAACCGCCCTTCGGCCAAGCCCCCGGCTGTCAAATGCCATCAGTGCCTCGAAAAGCTCAAGATCCTGCTCAGCATCTTCAGTTGCCGGCAGTAGGCTACCGAGGATGATGGCACGTACCAATATCAATGGTTTGCGCCCCTTCCAATAAGAGCCCAGTGCCGTCAGAGTTTGGCCGGCACCGGCCTTACGCTCCCGCTGCGCCTCAAATGACACCTTTTGTGCTGGGAATACGGTTTCGATCAGCGCGGGCGCATCCTTAAGAGAGAAAGGCACCAGCTGTACAGGTGTCATTGCAGTCATGTCGGTCTTCCTTAATCAAACAGGCCCAGCGTTGGACGCTCAGTATCTGGTTTGCGGGATTTCACAGCCTGCGGCTTGAATAGTTCTGTCTGCGCTACGTCGCCCAATGCGTGCCGGAGAGCCAGTCGCCAACCCTTGTTGCTGTCATGCACACCGCCTGTGCTCATGGCGGTCATGCCGAACAGCCACCAGCGCTCTTCAGGGCGCAAGGCCAGCCAGTTGCGTACTGCAACAGGAATCTTCTCGGGGCTCATGTCTTCAACCGCCCAGGCCAGTACGCAAAGCTCTTTGCCAAGCAGTCGATCCACGGGGTTATCGCCCACCTTCCAAGCGCTGACACGCAGGTTGTGCTCCTTTAGGCGCACATTGAAGGCCCGCTGAACTTCACTGCGAATCGCAGTCCAGCGCGAGCGCTCAATCACAACGCGCTCGATGATGCTGGTTTGCTGATCCTGAGCCTGCAGCCCGAGGCTTTCGATGATGCGGACTGCGCCAGTCGAGCTCTTGGGCACCTCCACCATAAAGTGATGAGGGTCTGTAGTGGCCGGCACACCAAAACCGATGGTCGGGCGCTCAGGGGCCTTGGTTTTTTGGGCCCCACTTATAGTTTTACTCGGGGAACGAGCCATGCCTGAATCCTCTTTACGTACTGCGTTGGCCATGGTCATTCCTCCTGAATCACATCACCAGGGCGCAACTCAACACCACTGAGCTTGGCGAACTCTTTGGCAGCGAAGCCATTCTCGAAGGTTGCCCCGCTTCGAATCTGCACGGTAACGGTTTCTTGCTCATTCCCGAGGGCCTTACGCAGACCGTTAATCGCTGCCTCGATCACTGCTGCAGTAACCTCGCGCTCGACAAAGTTGATGCTAACGGTGTTCTCACCTTCCCCAATCTGGATACGTACCCCCTTGAAGGTGGCAGGCGAGCTTTTGAAGCTATTGAGTACGCCAAACACTTTTTCTGTACTGTCGAGCGACACCTTCTTGTTCTCAGCCAACTTTGCCGGCTTGGCATCGTCGATCTGAACCTGTTTGTCGTTGGCTGCTGGGATCTGGAAGTCGGCGGTACGAGTAGCCTCGCCCGAACAGGCATAGACCATTAGACGGGCAGCCTGCGGGCCAACTTCGAAGGGGTCTCCGTACAGTTCCCCATCTTTAGGGTTGGAGCCATCTAGGGTGTAACGCATATCGGCAGCAGGCATGCAGGAGAGAGTGACCATACGCTTGTCGGCGATGGCCTGGACCTGATGACGCACACGAAGCTCCGCCACCCAGCGCTGTGGCTCACCGGTTTCATGCTTGCCTTCGCTGTCCACTGCCAGGAAGTACAGAGTTGCCGCGTCGGTCGTGAAATTGTCTAGGTCTTCGACCCTCGGATCGCTTGTGCTGACCTTGGCAGTCGGCGCGTAATAAACCACAGGGCTCTGACCGGCATTGCGGGGGATCAGGGCCAAAGTGGTTTCGCCTGTCGCTTCATTTGCGGCATGCACTGTCACGTTCACTGCAGTTTTTTCTGCCGGGAACGGCCCTTTCTCGATGTAGCCGTCAGTCCCTTGTCGCCAGCGACCTTGCTTCAGGGCTTCTGTCTTGAGGGTCTCCATGCCACCGGTGCCGGGCATCCAAGCCCAGATTGGATTGCTTTTGGCGCGCATCAGCACGTCTTTCCATGGCGTTCTGCGGTCATTCGCCGGCCAAAGATCCTCTTCTGCCATCGCCCAGTAGGTACCCGGCTCATCCAGTAAATTGAGAATCAGTTTGTAATTGGCACGAGGGCTGGCCAGGAGCTGCTCAATCTGGTGCTCGGCAGAGTTGGTGCCTTGTCCCATGTTCAGGCCATTATCAATTGTGGCTTGCATGAGTTGGGCATTGCCGGTCATCTCGTCGATGGCTGGGAAGTAGATCCGGTTGTAGGTGCCAGAAAGTGCTTTGTTAAAGCGCTGCTGGGCATCTTCTAGGCGATCACGCGCTTCTTCGAAGAGGCTGTCACCGTCCTTCAAACGCTTGCAGATGGACTCAATTGCATACAGGTCGCGCAGACGATCTTCTACGGTATCGGCGAGGTAGCTGTCCTGACCGGACAGCACCATGAAATTGTTCTTCTCTTGCTGGTACTCGAAGAAATTGACCAGCTCGCTCGGCGGCAGCTTGCCGTCAGGGCGCACTACGATCAGGACACGAGGTCCGCTTAGCTTTAGATCGTCCAGTCGCGGTAGCACCTGTACATCCTGGTAGGCAGCCTTGCTAACCGGCTGCAATACCGCCGTAAGCTTGTTGATCAGCGCCTGATCAATCTTCGGCTGAGGGATGTCGCGAGCATTTCGCTCAATCTGGCGAGAGAGGTTTTCTGTTTCTTTAATGAAAAAGCGCTCTTCTTCGCGATGCAGATACCACGCCTGCTCACGCAGTTTCTCCAGAGCGGTCTTGAACTCATCGGACTTACGGTTAGGTGCGGCCAAAAACTCAATGATCTCTGCCTCGGTCAGGCCGATTCGACCACCTACTGCCCGAGAGAATGAGGACGCTAGCAGCAGGGCACCGACCTGCTGGGCGGCATCGCTACCCATGTTGGCATCGATTTCCTCTGCGATGGATTGACCATCGTCGGCAATATCGTGGGCCATGGCTGGACGGAGCGAGTTGGCGATGCGGCCGACCTCTTCGCGCACAGCATCGTCATTCAGACGCAGGTGCTGGGCACCAGCCAGGAATACATCATCGGTTTCGCGGTCATCGACGCTCTTGAGCAAACGCGCAGCAAACTGCATCAGGCCTCGCGTCTGGCGGAAGCCTTCGTTCTCTTTAAACAGGGCAACCAGATGCTTAAAGGATGGGTGGAAGGGATAGGTTTCCCTGACCTGCTGGGCAACCTGCTCCAGACTGGTCGCCACAATGTATCCACCATCAGCTGCTGCCTTGATGCGCAGGGCATATTCCTCGGCGACATCGTGAATGACGGACTCGTCGGGTAGCTCCAGGATCAGTCTCTTCTTCAGGATCTCGTAGATCTCGTTGCCCGCCAACTGGACGGGGGTGATAGTGCTGGCTTGGCGACTGGCTTCCTGCTGGAGGTTAGAGATCGCCTCGGCAATCGCCTTGGTCTGAGCCACATAGCTACCGGAGAGGTTGGCAATCACGATGCAGCAACGTGGTAGCTCCAGGGCAGCGGTCATCAGGCAGCTGAGTGTGTAAGTGCTAACAGTAGCCAGCGTACCGCCACCGATGACAGTGGTGCTGGCGTTTTCGAGGTAGGGCGGCAGCTCATCGAGCATGATCAGGGTCGGCTTGTCCCCGATGATCTTCTTCCAGCCAGCCTGATCGACCGCGCGCGGGCCATTGACCCAATAGGGCTTGATGGCTTCTTCTTCGCCTAGTTGGGTAGCAATCTCACCCCAGATGTAATTCTCAGGGTTGTTACGACCATTGAATGCCGCTACTCGCACTTCACCAATTTCGATCCGCTTAGCAAGATCGGGTGACAGCACCTCACTGCGCAGATGCGGGTGCTTAGCCAGAAGGCCTAGAGCAATCATCATGTGGGTCTTACCACCACCCATTGCCTGGGTCAGCTCGAAAACAGCCTGATCTGATTTGCCATCCAGCCGCAGCATCCCCTCGCGAAACAGCTGTTCCATGCCCGAGGTGATGTAGTTTCGTGCAAAGAACTCACGACCATCACCCTCATCAGAGATAAGGGCAGAAAGATTCTCGATCCCTTCGCTCATCCGGTAGTCGCGAATGATTGGGTTGAATGTGCATGCCTGCTTGACTGTCTTGAGCATCTGCTCGACTCCCTGAGAATTACTTAATCGTTGCTCGACTGACTGGAGGGGTTGGTGGGCTGCGGAATGGAAAGCTCCTGGCTCACCTGCTGCAGAAACCACTCGCGCATGGTCAACCCACGCGCCTTGAGTGCGGCGTAGATCTGCTGCTTATGGGCAGGATCAATCTCGATCACAACACGATTGCTAGTTTTCATCAGCATGGATACCTGGCTTGGGTCTGTAACGTGACGTGATGTTATGTTCGAGAGCGTGGAACTGGAAGTCCTGTTGGACATTAATCCATTTTCTCTTGCAGGAGCATGTTCAGATCGGGCTCCGTCCCTTGGCCTGGATCTCGTCACCCCTAGGCTCAAGAAGGAAGGTTCGTGCCCTGCCAAGTCGTCCTACGAACAGGCCAAGCTCGAAAATGACGTTGTCGCGCGGCGTATTCTTGGTTTCCTCGCGCATTGTGACGGAGTCGTCCGGCTGCGCGATTGCGATGGCAAAATCTCACTCGTCCAGCTGCTCTTCGAGGCTTTTAAGGGCGTACTGCGATGCGCGTAAATAGGTGACGCCTTGAGCGGGGCGTGAAGAGCAACTAGGAAGGCTCGCCGGCCGAGGCTTCTAACACCTGGCCGGCTGCGGATACTGCGACTTACTCAGAGCCCTCTTCTTCAGTGATCAGCTCAATCGCAGTTATCTGTACAGGCTCCATCTTTTTGGTTCTGTTGTTCATGCGATACAGAATTTCTACATCCGCCCGAACCTTGAACTTGCCCGCCAGGTCGTCTGGCTGGATGTTTTCACCGAGTTTGAGTTTTACACGGCGCTCAACCAGGCCAGGGATAATCGCGGCCCAGCCACGATTCAGCGAGTCAAGATCTGTCGCTCGGATCTCTAAGTCTACGTCGCTGTGCGGGTCGGTAATCTCGAAGGGGTCAAAATCAACGGTAGCGGGGGTAGCCTTGACCACATCATTATCGAAAGTGAGCGATTCATTGCCATCCAGGACAACAGACGCGCCTTCTTCACTTTTGGCGGGCGCAAGTATTTTGGCTGACTGCTGGGCTAGTTTCTTTTTGTCATGACCAGCTACACCCTCAACGATCTTGAGGAAATCCTCAGGGCTCTGCCCATAAGATTCAGCGCCGATGATGATGATGGTGTTGTCCGTCAGGGTGATGACAGATGCAGGTGGTACTTCTTTGGTGGTCGAAATCGCCCACACAGCACCTACCGCGATCAGCGCGCCCAATGCGGCTGAAACTACTACTACCCCTTTCATCACCGGATAGTCCTCCCCTGGAATGCGCTTATAAATATCACGTAGCTTTTCCCTTGAGCTGTCGAGAAACTTCTCGAGTTCTTGCTCGTCTCTAAATGCAAGCCTGACCAGCACTTTCTCGATGAAGGAACCTTCTTCAAAGCCTTCGACGAACAGTTCAGCACTCACAATATCTGAGTTGGATAACGCTGATAGCGTAGACGGCAAGAAATGTATGGAGATTTTCTCCAGAGCTTGAAGTGAATCTACAACCTCTCGAACGGTCAGCGGCTTGGAGTTCGTGTACTTGATTGTGTGTTCAATTAGCAGTGTAGCTTCAGACATGCCCAGATCCTTTGATGGTCACAGCCATTGAAAATGGGGTGTGTATCACTCCATTGATAACGCTGACTTTAGCGATACGAAGGTGCCACTACCAGGGTTATTACTGAACCCCTTCCTCTAACCCCACCCCCGTCATGCCGCCGAAACTGGCGGTATGAACACACAAAACGCCCCACACAATCGCGCCACCTCACCAGCCCTCTGCTTTGAGCTGAGCGCTGATGTTCCTGAATGGGTCGAAGTGCTGCCGCCTGGCCCATCCGTAGTTGGCCGTGATGGTCGCACCTGGTCGTATGACCCCACCGAGGTTATGGCCAACACCCAGGCGCACAGCAAGGGTGCTGACCTGCCGTTTGATTACCTGCACGCCACTGAGCTGACCCCCCCCCCTGGGCGATGACGCCCCGGCATCCGGCTGGGCGCGGGAGTACCGGGTAAATGAGCGCGGCGCGCTTGAAGCCCTCGTGGACTGGACGGCTAAAGCCCGCAACTCCATCAGCGAGCGCGAATATCGTTACCTGTCGCCCGTCTTCACCTATGACGACACCGGGCGCATTCACCGCTTCTCCAGTTTCGGCCTGACGAACAAGCCGAATCTGTTGATCAAGGCGCTCAACGCCGAACAATTCCTATCAATGGAGAATATCCCGATGCTCGTAGCAGCCATTCGGGCAGCCCTCGGCTTGCCTGAATACCTCAGCTTGATCAACCCGGAGGCTAAATAATGGCCGTTGTAAGCGGCCTCAGCCTTGCGACAGGAGCGCAGGTAATAAGCACCGACAGCGTATTGGTCGCGGTCGGCAAGCTACAGAAGCAGATCACTTGGCCACCGCGATTGGCAACAAGCATGCCACGCTGGTCAGCAGCACGAACATCAAAACTATCAACGGCGCTAGCGTGCTCGGGGCCGGCAATCTGGTAGTCGGTGGCGGCTCAGGCATGGCTAGTCATGATGGTGAGCATTCCCTTGCGATGAGGTTGCGGGGGGGGATTAACAGGGAAATGGGTACGTGCGTCACCCTTTCAAGGGGAGCTGAAGAAAAGATCTGGGCATGGCGGGCGCTCAGGGACGCAGGTTCAAAGTCTGTTTGATTGCATTCGGGAATAGTGGGCCGAATGTTCAGTGTCAAACATTTTCTGCTGTAAGACCTGGCGCGCTCTGGTACACCTGTCAAACCTTCTCTTGATTGGCGTCAGTTTTTGTCAATCAATGGGGTTGAGTTTGACGGTCAATAGGAAATCGCCGAAATAGCATCACAGATAGGGATTACGGGCGGTTTAGCAGTGTCAATGCAGGGAACGTAAGGTGATACCAAACATTACTGGCCAGACGATCCACTGATCGCCGAACCGACGGCGCGCGCCAAGCCTCGCGGAACATGAGCCTCGCGGGACATGAGCCGCGCGGGACGTGAATCTTGCCTCGGTAGCCTCCGTGCATCGATCCCATGGTGGCATGCACCTGCCTGCCTTATTCCGGCAGGCTCACGTCTTCACCCGCTGCCACCAGCTCGGCATAGGCGCGATCCAGTGCATCGATGATGGTTCTGCTGCCATCGGCATGACGCGAGACGATGAAACGAACGGCGAGCTTCTGTAGCTCGACGTGCTGCAGTTCGGGCATCGCCAGACGCT
>JBLXCH010000049.1:0-23072 GCA_048265065.1 Motiliproteus sp.
CGTTCCATATCCAGGGGATTAGGGTTTACCTTGCGCTTGTTTTTGATAGTGAGGCGTTGTTCCTTGTAGCGCTTGTCACTAATGTTGAACGTCAAAGGTTTATTATTAACCATTAGTGTTTGTTGTTCTGGCTTTGCCGTTAATGGAATGCCCACTAGTGCCAGCCACTGGTGGCTGTCAGCAAACGCCGTTCCCGCTGAGGAAACAACCATAACCTGATGACCGCGATAGGTCGCCTCAGGCATGGAGTCGCCGTTAATAGGGACATAAGCAATACCACCAGGGACTGCAGACTCTTGCGGCAGAGCATAAGCGTTGCAGGCCAAACTGCTTGCTAAAATAAAACTTAGTAGCGATAGCGTATGTATAAACGTTTTCATAACCCTGGTAACTCTCCTTGCTGAGTGAGATCCAATTCATTCTCGTTAGTCGCTGCTGTGATGCCTTCTACACGGCAAGCCAACGCGCCTTTAGTGAGACGGATATTCACCGTATCACCAACGCTGATGGTATTGGCATTACGAACAACGTGGTCTCGAGCGTCGGTGGTTATTGAGAACCCGCGCTCAAGTGTCGCGAGCGGACTGACGGCATGTAGTGTGACCGCAGATTGTTGTAATTGTTGTTTTTTGCGCATTAATACTTGTTGAATCTGACGGTTGAGCTGAGCTTGCAGTCGTTGAAGCAGCTCTTCGGCCTGCATGATTTTTTTTCGTGGGAGTTGTTGTGCCAAGCGGCGATGTAAGTTTTCCAGTACAACCTGTTGGCGAGAGAGTCGGTGTGTCATTTGTTGTTCTAAACGTACAGATAGGTCGTCCAGCCGCTGGCTTTGCTCTTGGAGTCGTTGCCCTGGATGACGGAGTCTTTTTCTGTAGCCTTCCAGTCGTAGTCTATCCACATCAATACGGCGGTAAACCTGCCGCTCTAGTTGGCTGACTAGAGAGTCAAATTGATGCAGTATTTCTGTTTGGTTAGGGCTGAGCAATTCAGCGGCAGCAGAAGGCGTAGGCGCACGCAAATCTGCGACGAAATCAGCAATGCTAAAGTCGATTTCATGACCGACCGCGCTGACAATGGGCAGCTCGCTTGCCGCAATAGCACGAGCTAAGCCTTCATCGTTAAATGCCCATAAATCCTCTAAAGAACCACCGCCACGGCCAAGAATCAATACATCGCAACGATTATCGTGATTTGCAACTTCAATAGCGTGTATGAGTTGTTTAGGCGCCTCTTCCCCTTGTACAACGGCTGGATAAATGCTGACGGGAATCGAAGGGAAACGGCGTTTGAGTACCGTTAACATGTCGCGGATAGCTGCACCGGTTGGTGAGGTGATTATGCCAATATGTGACGGTAGTTTGGGGGGTGATTTCTTTCTTTCAGGGGCAAACAGCCCCTCCGTATCTAGGCGTTTTTTTAATGCTTCAAATGCAGCTTGTAATGCACCTGCTCCTGCTTCTTCGAGGAATTCGCCAATCAATTGAAACTCACCGCGGCCTTCGAAAAGACTCACTTTTGCACGTAAGCGTACAGAGTCCCCATTTTTTGGCCGAAAGCCAAGAAAGCGATTACGGTTTTTAAACAATGCGCAACGAACTTGGGCTCGATCGTCCTTAAGCGTAAAGTACCAATGACCAGAGGCTGGGCAGACAAAATTTGAAATTTCACCCTCAACGACCAACATGGGTACGCCGGTTTCGAGTAATTCTCTGACTTGGCGATTTAACTCGGAAACAGAAAATACAGGGTTGTTGTCGCTTTTCACCGTGACCTCATTGCTTAGGCGTTAGATCGATCATGGTACCGCTAGCGTAAAAAAATGTCAGAGGTTTATTCGGTGTGAATGTAACGAAAGGTCAGGTTGATGCGTGGTTCAGCGATTTTGGCTTCTTTAGGAATTCCATGCAGCCAGTGGTGTTGAGTGGCACCCGCCATTAGTAATAGTGAGCCGTTTGCGAGTTTTACTTCTCTGCGTAACGCCTTGTTTTGGCGATGCTTAAATTGGAAGCGCCGTGGGTGACCGAGGCTAATAGAGGCAATGACCGGGTTGCGGCCGAGCTCTTTTTCATTGTCGCTATGCCACCCCATGGTGTCTTGACCGTTACGGTAGTAGTTTGCCAAGACTGCATTGAAAGAGTATCCGCTTTCTTCTTCTATTTTTTGCTTTAACTGGTTAAGTGTTCGAGGAAATGGTTGTGGTTCCAAACTTAATCCAGAATATTGGTAGTGAGCTTTAGCATCACCGTACCACGCCTGTAATCTAGGGATGTTCACCCACCGACCATAGATTTTAATCTGATCTTGTCGCCATGCTAGGTGTTGAGCAAGTTCATCCAATAAGGCGTCGGCTTCAGTTGCGCCGAGAAAACGAGGCTGATAAACCACATGCCCGTCAGGCATATCAAGCCAGACCTTCTCTTCGGCAGGGAATAGATCTAAATTTTTTTGTGAAGAATCAGTCATTTCTGTAGCAAGGACCTTTAAAACCGTCTAAAACTAATAATAGGGGTTTTCATTATTTTCGATAGAAGATAGTTTGAAAAACTCGGTTATTTTACTGGCGTTTGACTACGGACAGTCGATACACTGGGTATAACCCAATGGGATATTGGGCTGCCGAATTAGATCTTTTACTCATTAGTTAATGAAGCTGTATCAAGTTCAACGGCATAATAATTAAAATAATAAAGCTGTTATTCACAACATGGGCTCAGGCCGCGTCGAATGGCAGATACATAGTTGCAAAGTTAAGGAGCAGCGTTATGTTGAGATCTGTTAAAGTTCAAGATTTTATGAACACAAATCTTATTACATTTAAGCCAGAGACAGAGTTATTTGAAGCAATCAAAGTATTTAGTCAGCACAGTGTGTCAGGTGCACCTGTGGTCAACGATCGTGGTGAAATGGTTGGGTTACTGTCTGAGAGTGATTGTTTAAAAGGTATTTTAAGTTATACCTATCATGAAGAAGAACACGGCGGTCTAGTCGCTGACTTTATGACAACTGAAGTCGAAACGATTAATGTCGATGCCGATATTATCACTATCTCCGATCGCTTTATTAAAGAGCGCCGTCGTCGCTTTCCTGTATTGAAGGGCGGTAAACTAGTTGGTCAAATTAGTCGAAAAGATGTTTTACGTGCGGTTACAGAGTTTGTAATCAACGGTAAATATCGTAAGTAAAAGCCATTTTTGGCGTTAAGATCGCCAATAATCAGAGGGTGGTAGCTCTTAATATCCGAATGGATTTTTCAGAGTATTCCACCCATTTCTATGCTACTGTAATCCACCGGTTTACCCTCGTAATCTCGTTAGGTATGTGGATCACGAATGAGTCATTTTTTCCCCGAACAGCCCCTATTAATTTACCCCTCGCTCGCTAAAAAATATGGCGTTGAAGAAGCTTTGTTGTTGGGCATCTATCATCAATTTGCACAGCATCACGGTCACTCTGATGCTGAGGGTAGTTGGTACTTTATTGCCCGCCGATCTGAGTGGCTCGCGATGGCTGAGTTTTGGGATGATGAAACGCTTGCTCAAGTGACCAATAATCTAGTGGGGCAAGGCGTTATTCATGCCGAGTTTAATAATAACGGTAGTATTCGAATAGGTTTGGCTGAAAGTACAGCACAGACTGAAACGGCGAATAAACCAAGTACCGGCTACTTAGCGCCGGACGCTAGTTTCGACCTTAAAAAGGTAGAGATTGTTCATGATGAAGGTAACAGTCCCCCTGTGCTGGCTACATCGTACTTATCGGTTGAAGAAAAGCCTGCCGCACCGACGACGCTGTTGAATGCTGAACAGCAGAGTGATGAAGCTGAGGCGTTGCCGACTCCAGCAAAAGGTCCTGCACCTAGTTTTGGCGGCAGTACTGGTTGGTCAAGGCGCCAGGATGATGAGTTGGAAACGTTATTTAAAGAACAGGAAAAGCGGCACCTTCAGCTTCATGAGATTACACTTAATTGGCGACCAACACAGACTACGTTACAGCTGTTAGCAAAACACAGTATTCCTGTTGAATTTATTGACGGCTTACGGGATGAATTTATAGCTTACTGGTTAGCACAAGGTCAGAAGAAAAAATCGTGGGATCCCCATTTTATCGAGCATGCAAAACGAAAATGGGTGAGAGAACAAAGTCGTCAAGGCCGAGAACAGCGCAGCGCGGCAGACATGAAATCCGAGGCATCAGGTGAAAGATATCAATCAACTTCTCGGGCAGAGAAGCGAGAACGAATTAGCAAAGCCGTCATGGACATCAAAAACGTCGACTGGTGAGCAGCAAGGCTGGGTTGACCCGCTGACTCAAGAAAGTAAAGAGCGGACTAATATGTTGTTTGCTCGGTTCATGACGATCTATGGGCATAAGTTTAAAAGCGCCTTTGATTCAGAAGAAGAAATTATCGTCGCAAAACGTGAGTGGGCTCTAAGCTTAGGTAAATATGCTGAGGCAGAGCTGGTGGCTGCAGTTAATTTATGCAAAGAAAAGTTTGCCTGGATGCCAAGCATTGCTGAATTTATCTCGGTGCTTCACGAGGTTAACGATAACTTAGGCCTTCCTCCCGTAGAGCAAGCTTATGAAGAGGCTTGTTTACATGCGCAGTCGCCAAGACAGCACCAATGGAGCCATCCTGTTGTTTATTTTGCAGGACGAAGCAGTGACTGGTTTCGTATCCGTACGGAAGATAAACAGAATATTTTCCCTACATTTGAACATCATTACCGATTATTGTGTCAGCGCTTTGCTGCGGGTGAGCGCTTTGACGTTCCTGCTCCCGTTGCTTTGCCGGATCATTCCAGTGCAACGCTAGCGAGATTTATTCGTCAATGGGGTGAATCGCACAATGTGAGCAGTGAGCAGGCGGCGACCTTACTGTATTATCTGAGCAAACCCAAGGGTGCGGTTCGCGATGATTTGAAGCAAAAGGCGGAGAAAAAAGCGGAAGAATGGGGTTTGTCGACCGCTTTACCTGATTCTACTGATTAGACCTATTTAAAAAACTCGCCTACAGCAATGGACAAGGCTTCACCACGTTCAGGGTTTCGCAAGGCGAGCAGCACTGGCTCTCGCATATTAGGTAGATACAGTAGGTCTTGTAACATTAAAGAAAAACTCGCCTGTCCGGCGTTGTTTTCAGCGAGACGCTGTAAGTATTTCAAACAAAGTTCTTCCTCCGTTAATACCTCCCAGCAGCGGCTGCCAATAGCGGCCAAGACCTCAATGTCGTTGCTGCAGGGGTTACTAACTATGTGATTAATAAGCTCGGCTTTGAGTGTTTTATTGTTGGCTTGAGCTATGGCGCGAACGATCGCAGCGATATTGCTGGCTACAGGGACGGCATCAAGCTCTTGTAGTAACCGTGCTTTCAGAGCCTCCATCAGTTGGTAAGGCAGCGTCACGTTTTCTAATTGCTGACAAAAAGCCACAAATGGCTCAATCGGCAGGGTGTTTAATGTTTTAGCCAGTTGCTGTGTTTGGTTGTCTTCGTCTAATCGCGCGCAGAAATCAGCAATACCTTGTACGCCTAAATGTTGCCATTGTGACTTGTCGCTGTCTGCACTGAGGTAGGTTTGTACATCAGTATAGAACTCTGAAGGTGTTTGTTTCAGAAGCTTGCTGGCTTGAGCGTGAAAAGCTGCCATCCGTTGATTATCTGGTGTAAACGAAAAAGGGTTGTCCTTTAGGGGGTCATTGTCGCTCTTATCTTCCTCAGTATTTTCTAAGAGCTGATCACCAACGATTTTAGCGAGCCGGCGAAGTAAGTCGTCGCGGGCCGCAAAGATAAGCTTGCCTTGCTCATCTAATGGAAACTTTAAGAACCAAATTTGCTGTTGATCACGTTGTTTTGGATTCCATATTAGTACGGCTAGCCAAGCTTGGCGCATTAAAGGGTAAGGATAGGGCGCTTCGTTTTTCTCGAACGCTTGAAAAGTGTCGATATCGAGCTTCCCTAAACGTCGGCCCATATCAAAAATACGAAAGCTAGCGTTGGTCGAATTCAGAAAATCGGTTAGTGTTTCAATTGTGGTCATGAGGATTCTGGCAGATTACGTCGAGTATTAACGGGTTGGTGTGTTCGCATTAACTATGATGGCCATTCTATCATTAATTATTTACTAAGCCTGCGAAATGTCTGAAACAAAAGCAATTTGGTATCTTTACATTATTGAAACTAAGGGCGGGAAATTCTATACAGGTATTACTACAGACCTAGAACGGCGTTTTCAGCAACATTTGACGGGTAAAGGGGCGCGATTTTTTCGAACAGATCCGCCTGCGCTTTTTCGTTTTGTTGAGCCTTATGAGAACCGTAGTGATGCTAGTAAGGCTGAGTATCAAACAAAACAGTTAGTGAAGGCTAAAAAGGTGCGATTAATTAATTCAACACGTAATCAGTGGCCGATAATCGCTGATCAAGCTGCTTTATCGTATTGAGTAATGCGCGGCAATCGGTATTTAAATCTTTAAAACTTTCTTCGGCAATAGCGTGAATGCTACAGCTGTCTGGCAGTGGTTTGTTACCATCAATTAGAGCGTGCATGCGAGGGATAAGTAACCACTGAAGCCATTCGCTTAAATCAAGGGTGTCAATGCAAAATGGCTCGGTGCTAGCAAGTGATTGTTGGCTGGGAGCTGTACTTTGCCACAGGTTCAGTTGGCGCAGTTGCTCTTCGAGCTGTACGAGTAATGTTCGAACTTGCTGTGCTTGAGTCATCGTTTACTAAGTTAATTACGAGGTTAATTTCGAGCAGCGGCCCGAATTCCTGCCAAGTTTTTGAAGGAGGTTTCTTTTGCCGTGGTTAAGAAGTCTTGCATGAATTCTGCTTCTAGCTGATCGGTACGAATGGCGGCGTAAAGTGTGGACCAGATGCCTTTATTACCTAAATTCTTCGCCACTACGTAGTTTCGCTCCAAGTACTCTGTTAATGCCCAGTTAGGTAATGCGCACACGCCGCGACCGCTTGCAACCAACTGCATCATCATGACAGTTAACTCTGCAGTCCGAATTTCTGCAGGCTCTGTGTCTGCTGGGTCGAGGAAGCGGGTGAAGACATCAAGACGATTCTTATCCACGGGATAGCAGATGAGCGTTTCGTTGCTAAGGTCTTGGGGCTCAACATAAGACTTGCGGGCTAATGGATGTTGTTTTGATACAGCGAGCAGTACTTCATAGGCGAAAAGCGGCTGGTAGGTAATACCATTCATGTCTTGCGGGTCAGATGTTATTACTAGGTCTAGCTCGCCTCTGGATAAAGCGGGCAAAGGTGAGAAGCTGAAGCCAGTGGATAAGTCCATTTCTACTTCTGGCCAGTTACCGCGAAAACTATCGATTGTTGGCATTAGCCATTGAAAGCAACTGTGGCACTCGATGGCCATATTAAGGCGGCCAGTTTCACCGCCGGCTAAACGTGCAACATCCCGCTCAGCGTTTCTCATCATGGGTAACACCTCATCGGCTAACGCCAACAATCGCTGCCCTGCGCTGGTGAAGCTGATGGGTTTGGTTTTTCGTATGAATAATGAGCAGTTTAAGCGGTCTTCAAGGTCTTTGATTTGATGAGAGAGTGCAGACTGGGTTAGGAATACTCGTTCGGCGGCTTCAACTAAGCTACCTGTATCCCTTAATGCAGCCAATGTTTTTAGATGACGAAGCTCAATCATAAGTCAGTACCACATTACCAATAGACAAGATTTAGACGGTGTTGAGTGAATAGGTTCAACGTCTAATCATTTAATTCAGTATAGACCGTATGCTGTCGTTAGCTATTTAAGATCAATGACTATCGCGCGCCGTTGTTACCGCCAGACCCTGATTACGACTGTTGGTTGAATAAAAATTCTACCAGCGCTTTTTGCGCATGGAGCCTGTTTTCTGCCTCATCAAAGACTACAGAGCGTGGGTCATCCATCATTTCTGCGCTGACTTCTTCGCCGCGGTGCGCTGGGAGACAATGCATGAATAATGCATCTTTGTTGGCTAGATCCATGAGTGTTGTGGTCACTTGGAAGCCTTGGAACTTCTCTTCTCGTACTTTTTGTTCTTCTTCTTGTCCCATTGACGCCCATACGTCAGTCACAACGAGGTCTGCGTGTTGCACTGCCTCTTCCGGTGTTCTAACAACGGTCACTCTTTCAGCATGTTCTGCAACCAGTTCAGGCATCGGGTCAAAGCCTTCTGGGCAGGCGGCAACGAGCTGGAAGTCCAGTACATGAGCGGCGTTGATATACGAGTGACACATGTTGTTACCATCACCGATCCACGCCACCTTTTTGCCTTTAATAGAACCGCGATGTTCAAGGTAAGTTTGCATATCAGCTAATAGCTGGCAGGGGTGGTACTCGTCGGTTAGGGCATTGATGACGGGTACTTTGGATAATTTAGCGAAAAGCTCGATTTTTTCGTGTTCGAAAGTACGGATCATTACCATATCAACCATGCTTGAAATCACGCGAGCACTGTCCTCAATCGGTTCACCACGGCCTAGCTGTGTGTCGCGTGAAGAAAGAAATAGTGCGTGGCCGCCCATTTGGGCCATGCCTGATTCAAAGGAAACACGGGTGCGCGTTGACGATTTTTCGAAGATCATGCCTAGCACTTTGCCAATCATCGGTTGATGGAGCGTGCCTTGTCGGTGCATTTTCTTGAGTTCAATAGCACGATGCAACAGTGTGTTTAGTTCATCTGTTGATAGGTCTTTAATGGTCAGAAAATGGCGTACCGTCATAATAAAAACAATTGGCCGCAAAATATATTGCAGCCATCCTAAGTTGAATAATTATTAAAATTATATGATTAACAGGAAGTTAGCGAGGTAGAGCTCGATCATCACCTGCTGTGATTTTAACGAGCTTCGATATTACGCCGACAATAAGCTGCGCGTCCGCCTCGGAAATAATTAACGGTGGCAATAGGCGAATAATATTGCCGTCTCCTGCGATATTAATAAGAATGCCTTTTACTTTAGCGAGTACTGCCAGCTCAACACAAGGTTCTTCTAGCTCAATGCCAATCATCAAGCCCATGCCGCGTATGCTTTTTACATATTTGCGGCCGGCAAATTCTTGCTCGAAGCCTTTGAGCATAAGGTCACCGATAAACTTGGCATGCTCACAAAGGTTTTCTTTTTCAATCGTATCGATAACCGCAAGTGCTGTTGCGCAGGCTAGAGGATTGCCTCCGAAGGTAGAGCCGTGATTCCCAGGCTTAAGTGTCTCAGCAGCAACGCCCTTGGCTAAGCAAGCGCCAATAGGGAAGCCGTTACCTAAACCTTTTGCAGTAGTGACAACGTCGGGTGTGAACCCTAGCTGCTGATAGGCAAAGTAAGTTCCTGTGCGGCCGTTACCCGTTTGGATCTCGTCCAGCATAAGGAGCAGCTCATGCTTGTCGCAAATCTTTCTGAGCGCGGGTAAGTAGTCTTTTTTCGGTGTACGAACTCCGCTTTCACCTTGTACAGGTTCTACCAGTATCGCAACGACATTGGGTGTGGAGTCAACGACAGCTTGTACAGCCTCGACATCATCGTAAGGGACATGAATAAAGCCTTCCACTAAAGGAGAAAAGCCTGAGTGGACTTTAGGGTTGCCTGTGGCGCTAAGTGTTGCAAGCGTACGCCCGTGGAAGGATTTGTCCATAACAATAATGGTGGGTTTCTCGATGCCGCGGTTATGGCCATAAAGACGCGCCAGTTTAATTGCCGCTTCGTTTGCTTCCGCCCCTGAGTTGCCAAAGAAAACTGAATCCATCCCTGATATCGAACAGAGCTTTTCTGCCAACTGTTGCTGAAGTTTGACCGTGTATAAGTTTGATGTGTGTATTAATTGGCTGGCTTGATGGGCAATCGCTTCGGTGACTGCCGGATGTGCGTGCCCTAATCCGCAGACAGCGATACCGCTCAACGCATCAAGATATTTATGGCCTAGATCATCGTAAAGCCACACTCCCTCGCCACGGACGAACGTCACCGACATTCTGGCGTAAGTGTTCATTAGGGGCTCGGAAGCCATCGACGTGTTCTCCAAAAAGCAAAAATGGCAGCCGATAAGATGCTGCCAAAAAGTTGAGTATTTTATAAACAATTATTTTTGGGTGCAAGTTATGCCTGTTTTAAATCCAATCTGATGCTAAATCATACTTATTCTAGTTGTTATTTAGGCGCTAGATGATAGGTGTTAGATGAAAGTTATTTAAGTGTTAGATGGGCGTTAGGTGAGCATTAATTGCGGGGTGAATAAAATATCTGATCTTTCCACTAGGTTTTTTGTATAATGCCCCCAGTTAAGAGTCTGTGAATGTTGCAGATAAATGTAGTGAAGTAGGTGCTGAAATGTCAGATATTGTAGAGACGATCAAAGATCAAATAGAGAACAACTCGGTTCTTTTATATATGAAAGGAACCCCTAAGTTCCCACAGTGTGGTTTTTCTGCACAAACCGTTGAGGCGTTAATCGGTTGTGGTGAACGTTTTGCTTTTGTCAATATTTTAGAAAACCCAGAAATTCGCTCTGAGTTACCAAAGTATGCAAACTGGCCGACATTCCCTCAACTGTGGGTTAAGGGCGAGTTAGTGGGCGGCTGTGATATCGTCGTTGAAATGTCAAAAACAGGTGAGCTACAAGAACTTGTTAAAGGCGCGGCCGATCAAGTTGAAAGCGAGTAGTTCGCTGATAAAAAGCAGGGATAAACTCCCTGCTGTATTCTAATCTTCAGGGTCGGTGCTGCTCAGCACTAAATCCCAGCCCCCTAATTCTTTCCAGCGATTAACAATCAAACAAAATAACTCTGCTGTTTTTTCAGTATCGTATTTTGCTGAGTGCGCTTCACGCGTGCTGAAGTCTATACCTGCAATTTCGCACGCTCTTGCTAGCACAGTTTGACCAAAAGCGAGGCCCGACAGTGTCGCTGTATCGAAACTGGAAAAAGGGTGGAAAGGATTCCTTTTTATACCGCAACGTTCGCTAGCGGCATTGACAAAACTTAAATCAAACGATGAATTATGACCGACGAGAATGGCACGTTTGCACTGCTGAGATTTAAGTGCTTTGCGTATCGGCTTGAAAATTGACTCCATTGCATTAAGTTCTGCAATGGCGTTGCGATCTTCGTCGTACGGGTCGATGCCAGTAAAGTCGAGAGCTGCTTGTTCGAGATTAGCACCTTCAAAAGGGGCTACATTAAATGCGATAGTTTCTTCGGGCATCAGCATGCCTGATTCATCCATCGAAATAACCGTCGCAGCAATCTCAAGTAAGGCGTCAGTTTGTGGATTAAAGCCAGCCGTTTCTACATCAATAACGACAGGCAAGTAGCCTCGAAAGCGTTCCGCCATGAGATGGGGGAAGCTGGAAGGGTTGAAGCTCACATTTTATCCTTAGTTTCGTGCTTAGGCCGAAACAACTTTCCAATGAATGGTGTCACCTGCTCGTAAAGGTACTACGTGGTCTTGCCCAAAAGCCAGTGTTTCTACTTGAGTCCATGGTTGTTTCACCAGTTTCACCTTTTCTTTGTTAACCGGCAGTCCATAGAACTGTGGGCCATTAGTGCTAGCAAATGCCTCTAAATTATGGATTGCACCCATAGCGTCAAACGCTTCAGCATAAAGCTCTAAGGCACTTGTTGCGCTGTAACAACCTGCACAGCCGCAAGCAGCTTCTTTGCGGTTTTTAGCATGGGGTGCAGAGTCCGTACCTAAGAAAAATTTAGGGTTTCCTGAGGTTGCCGCTTCCAATAAGGCTTGTTGGTGAATATTCCGTTTTAGTACTGGTAAGCAATACAGGTGAGGTTTAATGCCACCTACAAGAAGGTCGTTACGGTTGTACAGCAGATGTTGCGGTGTAATGGTGGCACCAACATTAGCGCCTGAGTATTTAACAAATTCAACAGCATCTTTTGTGGTGATGTGTTCCATGACGATTTTTAGATTAGGAAAACGATCAACTAATTTGATGAGGTGACGGTCAATAAAGACTTTTTCACGATCAAAGATGTCGATCTCGGCATCGGTTACTTCGCCGTGAACCAACAATAAAATGCCATGCTCTTCCATTGCTTCAAGCGTCGGGTAGATGTTTTCTAATTGAGTGACGCCTGAGCTAGAATTGGTTGTGGCACCTGCAGGGTACAGTTTGCAGGCAAAGACAACACCGGTTTCTTTTGCTGCTTTGATATCCTCAGGTGAGGTGTCATCGGTGAGGTATAGCGTCATCAATGGTTGAAATTGACTGTCCGCGGGCATTACATCTTGGATACGCTGATGGTAAGCAACGGCATGCTCTGCATTAGTGACTGGCGGCACAAGGTTAGGCATTACAATAGCGCGGCCAAAATACAGCGCCATATCTTTCACTGTGTGTGCCAATACATCGCCATCGCGCAGGTGTACGTGCCAGTCATCAGGACGAATGATTTCAAGTTCTTGCATGTCAATACCAAAGTAAAACGGAACGAGTTTTTAGTATAACAGCCTAAGGTGTCAGTCTTCTATGACGACAATCGAGAACAAGGCGATGAATTAGTGCCATACTGGTCAAATAAATCAGCCTAGCAAACTAAAGAAAAGAGACTAGCAGGCGACAGCTTCATAGGTATAATCCATTAAAAATCGCCTTGGATTCAGTGAATGATCGCAAGTAAAACAGCTACCGTGTTTCAGCTATTGTCAAAAACCTTATCGGTTTTGGTGTTGCTTTTTGCTGCTTCTGTTTCCCACGCTGTGACATTTTCGGCCGGTATTGATAATACCAATTGGCAGTTACAGTCTTCGCAATTCGAGTGCCGCCTGTCTCAAAGCATCCCTGATTTTGGCTCGGCGATTTTTACTCATAAAGCCGGAGAAAGTGTTGAGTTTATGCTGGAGTCGGGACAGGCTGTGTTGACCGGCAGAGAAACTACCGTTATTGCTGAGTCACCGGCGTGGATGCCAGGGACTAGCTCGCGGACCTTAGGTGCAGTAAAAACGCCAATCAACGGTAACCTGAAAGTTTCACAAAAATTAGCGAATGAAGTGTTGGTTACTTTGTATAAAGGTCAAACCCCAGCCTTCACTAATACCCGTTGGCATGGCACTGGCGAGTCTGTCAAAGTGGCTATATCAGCGGTTAACTTTCAATCGGCGTATACCAGTTATAAAGACTGCGTATCAGGTCTGCTGCCAGTTAACTATCGACAGATTGCTCGCTCTGCTGTGCTCTTTCCATCGTCCCAGTGGCGCTTATCCGATGCCACGAAAAAACGTTTGGACTTGATTGCTGAGTATGTTCAGGCAGATCCTGCCGTTACCGGTGTCTATGTGGATGGTCACTCTGATAATTTAGGCCGTCGTTTAGCTAACCGTGATTTATCCCGCCAACGAGCAGAAGAAGTGACGCGCTATTTGACCCGGCTTGGTGTTAACGCCGACATGGTTACCACGCGTTACCATGGTGAGCGCTACCCCGTGGTGAAAAATGTGGGTGAAGCGAACCGGGCAAGAAACCGTCGGGTTACGATTCGTCTGGAGCGTGAAGGCTAATCTGCTGAGACGTTTCAAAATTCAGTACTATTCAGTGTATAATCCCCGTCCTTTGGAAAGCCTGTAAAAATAATGCGTTGAAGTCTTCGCGCTTGTTCTAGTTGTTTTCCCTGATTTGATTTTTTGAAGGCCTTGTCTGGCCTTGTTATTCGGAGAACAGAATGTCTGACATTAACAAAGTGGTGTTAGCTTATTCCGGCGGTCTTGATACCTCGGTAATCGTGAAATGGTTGCAGGAAACTTATAACTGCGAAGTGGTGACTTTTACTGCTGATCTTGGTCAGGGTGAAGAAGTCGAGCCTGCGCGCGCTAAAGCCGAAGCTTTAGGCGTTAAAGAAATTTACATCGAAGATTTGCGCGAAGAGTTTGTCCGCGACTTCGTATTCCCTATGTTCCGCGCAAACACCGTTTATGAAGGTGAGTACCTGCTGGGTACATCAATCGCTCGTCCTTTAATCTCGAAGCGGTTGATTGAAATCGCCAATGAAACGGGCGCTGATGCGATCTCTCATGGCGCGACAGGTAAAGGCAACGATCAGGTTCGTTTTGAATTAGGCGCCTATGCATTAAAGCCGGGTGTGAAAGTGATTGCTCCTTGGCGTGAATGGGATCTGAGTTCGCGTGATACATTGATGGCGTACTGTGAAAAACATGATATTGCCGTTGATTTCAAGAAAGGTAAGAAATCCCCTTATTCCATGGACGCTAACTTACTTCATATTTCTTATGAAGGTGGTGTTTTGGAAGATACATGGTCTGAAAGTGAAGATGACATGTGGCGTTGGAGTGTCTCTCCAGAAGAAGCGCCTAACGAGCCGACCTATCTTGAGCTAACGTATGAGAAGGGCGACATCGTAGCGGTTAATGATGAAGCTATGTCTCCAGCAACAGTTCTTGAACTGCTGAATAAAGTCGGTGGTGAGAATGGTGTTGGTCGTTTGGACATTGTGGAAAACCGCTTTGTAGGTATGAAATCGCGTGGTTGTTATGAAACCCCAGGGGGTACAATCATGCTTCGTGCACACCGTGCAATCGAATCGATTACGCTTGATCGTGGTGCTGCGCATTTAAAAGATGAACTAATGCCTCGTTATGCGGAACTAATCTATAACGGTTTCTGGTGGTCAGAAGAGCGCAAAATGCTGCAAACGATGATTGATCACTCACAGAAGTATGTAAATGGCGTTGTTCGTTTGAAATTATACAAGGGCAATATCGAAATTGTGGGTCGTAAATCTGACGATAGCTTGTTTGATCAGTCGATTGCTACTTTCGAAGATGATGCGGGTGCATACGACCAAGCAGATGCGGCAGGTTTCATTAAATTGAATGCCTTGAGAATGCGTATCGCTGCCGGTAAAGGTCGTAGTTTACTTGACGACAAGTAAGGCGCTGCTTAGCGGCTGATCTATGTTTACAATAGATAAAGCCCTGAGGGTTTCCCTTAGGGCTTTTTTGTTTCTTTTTTCGTTTCTTTACTGTGTAGAAAGATCAATTAATGTGATCTGGCCAAACGGTTTTAGCACGACTAAATATTTTAGATGTCAGAGTGTTCTGGGCGTTCGCCTATATGATTGATTCGAGTTTACGATGGTATGAGTGATTTGCTAGCTGCAAAAACAGTCTTAGTCGTTGCTAAAAAATTGGATGATATTAGCCAGTTGCGATCGATTGCATCAGGCCTCGGCGCGTCGGAAGTCAGTGTGGCTTCTTCCGCGAATATGGCGGTTAGCATTTTGCGGCACCGTGCGTATGATCTTGTTATTGCTGATGACGAGCTAGGTGAAGGTGAGAAAACCGGCTTGCAAGTTATCGAAGAAGCCTCCAGAGAAGGTGTTCGTCGCTGCGTTGATATCTACGTTTTAGTCGTAGATAAAGAAATAAAAACACTGCCTAGAGACTCTATTTTTAACGGTCCTGATACGTTTATTCCCAAACCTATTAATGGTGCCAAGGTTGCTCAGCGACTGGAAAGGCTGCTTAAGCTCAAACATGCTGTTAGTCCAGTGGAATCCTTAGTTGACCAAGGCGACCTCGACAAAGCACTGAAAGTTATTCCCTTGTTAACCAGCCGTTATCCTTCCTTGGAATTATACCTTGAGCGAGTTAAAGGCCGAATCTTATTGGCAAAGCAGGATTATGCTGCGGCCGTATCCCATTTTCTTAGTATTGCGCAGACCCGGAATATTGATTGGGCATTTTTAGGGGCTGGGATTGCTGAATATCACCTGGGGCATTACGCGCAGTCAGTTGACTCTTTACAGAAGCTTCTCGTGCTTAATGATAAAAGCCTTGAAGCCTATGAGTGGTTGTCCACAGTACATCGTGTCACAGGCAGAAACATCGAAGCGCAAACGTTGTTGAGCTCGGCAGCGATTAAACTGCCAACAGCCCCTAGCTTATATTCGTCGTTGGGAAATGTAGCGAGTGAAAACAAGCAATGGGATGTCGCCTCTGATGCCTTTCGGTCTGCGATAGGGTATGCCAAGCACTCGTTTCACCAGACTCAAGATAACTATTTTGGTTTAGCTCAAGGCTTACAAACTAAGCTGACCGCTAATGGCGATCTAGCCTCAGTAAAAGCTCTTGAAGAAGCCGTAAGAGTGCTGGAAAGTGTTGTAGAAGAATATTACGACATTGACCTCATTCGTTTTCGGTCCCGATTGCTTACCTCTGAAAGTTATCAGTGTACAGGGGATCAGCAACGGGCGAATGCAGCAGCGAAAGATGCGTTTACCATCTACCGACAACTCGATGAAAGCGAACAAGCACAGGAAATGGATAACCTCCTTGAAGGTTTAGAAAACACGGCAAGCTACGCTGATGCTGAAGCCTACAAAGTTGAGTTTAATAAACAAATTTTGGTAAATACCGATTGGGGAAAGCTGAATCAACAAGGCATGAGTTACTACCGAAAAGGGGCGTTTGCCGAAGCGTTTGAGTGTTTTCAGCAGTCCGTTGTGACGGTTAAAAACCCAAGTACCTTACTTAACCTTATGCAAGCGGGTCATGAGTTGATCAAAGCTCAACCAGAGAACCGGCAAGCGATTTTAGCTGTCTATAATCGCTATTTATTAGGGTTAAATATTGGTGCGCTTAATAAAAAACAGCAGCTACGTTACCGTAACCTCAGTATCAAGCGTGCAGAGCTATTAGAGAGTATTGCTAGAGGTTAGCGCGTCTGCATATAGCTGATGAGATGGTTTTAAATGAGCAGCTGCCGACAGCCATAATTGCAATCCCTTAGGGGCGCCGCTACAATCGCCGCAGCCTGCGGCCTTGAGCTTTCATTTGTAAGAGAGTTTATGTTGACTGTTGCGTAGGCACTAGTGGAAACGATCTAACGGAAGCCCATGAAGTCTCATAAAATCACATCAGCTCCAATTCCCATGCGTAATGTCGGTCCTGTAAAACTGACAGGTGCGATTGTTGATGATGAAGTGATGGTTCCGTTAGCCACTTATGAAACGCCTTTATGGCCATCGGTAGGTCGGGGTGCTCATGTTACCCGTCTTGCCGGTGGCATCAAGACGACACTGGTGGATGAGAGAATGTCTCGTTCAATCTTGTTAGAAGCAGAAGACGCACAAGCGGCGGTTCAGGCGCTTAATAGTATTTTAAGTCGCCGTCCTGAAATGAACGACGTTGTTCGAAAGAGTAGCCGTTTTGCGCAGCTGATTGACATGCATAGCCAGATTGTTGCCAACCTAATTTACTTGCGCCTAGAGTTCACCACCGGCGATGCCTCTGGGCACAATATGGTGACCAATGCGGCGGATCAGTTATTCCCTTGGATTCTTCAGCAATACCCTGAGCTTTCATATAGTTCAATCTCAGCTAATTATTGTTCTGATAAAAAGGCGACAGCGGTTAATGGCATTTTAGGCCGAGGAAAGTATGTGGTTTGTGAGGTGACTATCCCCGCAGATTTGTGCCAACGTCGTTTGCACACTACACCAGAAAAAGTCGTTGACCTGCATATTAAGAAAAACCTGATAGGCACATTGCTAGCGGGTGGTTTGCGAAGTGCCAATGCTCACTTTGCGAATATGCTATTGGCTTTTTATTTAGCCACCGGACAAGATGCGGCCAACATTATTGAAGGCTCTCAGGGGATTGTTCACGCAGAGGTCAGAGAGGGCGATTTGTATTTCTCAGTGACGCTTCCTAATCTCATTATGGGCTCAGTGGGCAATGGTAAAGGTCTTGGTTTTGTTGAAGAAAACTTACAATCGCTTGGCTGTAAAGAGGATCGTGAACCCGGTGATAATGCTCGTCGTTTAGCCGCTATCTGTGCAGCGGTCGTCCTCTGTGGCGAGCTGTCATTGTTAGCGGCGCAAACTAACCCAGGCGAGCTTATGCAGTCGCACCTAAAGCTTGAACGCTAATGTCAGAAACCACTAATTCCCGTAAGTTAGAGCACATCAGTATTCTGCAAAGTGACCAGGAAGCCGATCGTAGCCAGCGCTACTTCGATAAAATACACCTGACTCACCGTGGCCTGCCGGAAATCAACTTTCAAGATATTGATCCGCGTATTCAGTTTTTGGGTAAAGAGTTAAGCTTTCCGCTGTTGATTTCATCAATGACGGGCGGTGATGATGCGTTGTTGGCGACAATTAACCGGAATCTTGCAGAAGCTGCAGAAGCGACACAAGTCGCGATGGGTGTAGGTTCTCAACGCGTCATGTTCACTCACCCGAGTGCGGTTGATAGTTTTACTTTACGTCGTTTTGCGCCAACCACTGTGCTTATCGCTAATATCGGTGCGGTACAGTTGAATAACGGTTTTTCCACAGAGCAATGTCAGCAGGCTGTAGATGCACTCGGCGCGGATGCGCTTTATTTACACCTGAATCCTTTGCAAGAAATTATACAGCCTGAAGGGGACACTAACTTTGCGTACTTAGCTGAACGTATTGGTGAAGTGGTAGGGTGCCTTGATGTTCCAGTTATATTGAAGGAAGTGGGCGCCGGCCTTTCGCCAAAAGATATTCAGTTGGGCCTGGATCAAGGGGTTAACACTTTTGATTTGGCGGGAACGGGTGGCACCTCGTGGAGCCGAATAGAGCATCACCGTCAGTCTTCCGAACATCCTCATGAATTGGGTTTATTGTTCCAAGACTGGGGAATACCAACACCATTAGCGTTGCAATTAGCGCGTCCATATACGAAAAAGGCGAAATTTATTGCCAGTGGTGGATTAAGAAACGGTGTCGATATGGTGAAATCTGTTATACTCGGCGGCTCGCTTTGTGGCATGGCTGCGCCATTTTTAAAACCAGCTATGGAATCGCCCGAAGCTGTTATTCATGTAATCGAACAACTCAAGCAGGAATTCGTCACCGCAATGTTCCTGCTTGGCGCTTCTTCAGTCGATGAGCTTTTCTTAAATCAGTCGTTGCTGATTGATGAGCACTAAGGATTTTTAGGTAATCATGGCAGTTGGTATTGACGATATCAGTTTCTACACGTCGAACTTTTACTTCGATTTGAAGTACTTGGCCGCAGAAAAACAGATTGATCAAGACAAATTTTACGTCGGTATTGGCCAAGAGAAACTTGGCATGGTGCCTGTTGACGAAGATATTGTGACGATGGGCGCTAATGCTGCCTTACCGCTTCTTGATAATGTCGACTCTGATAGTATTAGCACCTTACTTTTCGCCACCGAGACAGGTATCGATCAGTCAAAGTCTGCGGGCGTGTTTGTCCACGGTTTGTTGAACTTATCTCCGCGTTGCCGTGTGGTTGAGGTAAAACAGGCGTGTTACAGCGCGACGGCAGCAATCCAGATGGCTTGTGCCCTTGTTGCTCGCAACCCTGCGCAAAAAGTATTGGTCATCGCTTCAGATATTGCGCGTTACGATCTTGATTCATCTGGTGAAGCAACACAGGGCTGTGGTGCTGCAGCAATGATTATCAGCAGTGATCCTAAACTGGTTGAAATCCATCCACAGTCAGGTCATTACACTGAAGATGTCATGGACTTTTGGCGTCCTAATTATCGCTCTACAGCGTTAGTTGACGGTAAGTACTCCACCAAGATTTATTTGAAAGCGTTAAAGCAGTGTTGGCAGCATTATCAAGAACAGACGAATGCTGATTTTTCTGAGTTTGATTTCTTTTGTTACCACCTACCTTTCACACGTATGGCGGATAAGTCGCAAAGCCATATGGCTCGTATCAATAAATCAGATATTGGCCAAGATGCACTTGATGCGCAGATCGAGCCGAGCCTCAGATATAACCGCATTATTGGCAACAGCTATACCGCTTCAATGTATATTGGCCTGATTTCGCTGCTGGAAAATGCAGAGCAAGACTTGGCCGGTAAACGGATTGGTTTCTTTAGTTACGGCTCTGGTTGTGTGGCTGAATTTTTCTCTGGTACTGTTAAAGCCGGTTACCAAAACCACCTACATCGCCAACAGCATTTAGCTATGTTAGATGCGCGGACAGAGTTGAGCTATCAAGACTATCTCGATTTTTATAATGTTGAATACCCTGTAGATGGTGGTGATCATGAGTTTCCTGAGGTGACCCAAGGTAACTTCCGCTTGAGTGGTATCCAGCAGCATAAACGTATTTATACGCGCCGCGATTAATGTGTTTTGGGGCCTGTATGAATAACCCCATTTGCGTCAAAGCCCCCGGTAAAATCATCCTGAGTGGCGAGCACTCCGTTGTTTATGGATGCCCAGCACTTGCCGCATCTGTCGCTCACTACGCGACAGTTGATACCTCATTTTCTGAATCTAATCTGACACTTACCCTTCAAGACTTGAGCCTGCGGTTTCATTTTCAGTGGTATGAAGCAGACGAAATTTATCAACAAGTCAAAGAGCGTTATCAACGTTATCGATGTGCTGAAATAGCGATTACAGCGGTGACGTCTTCGCCCGAGCAGCTATTAGTCTTTGCCATTGTCGAATTACTAAAATCAAGCGATTTTGATTATTCTACGGGCATGAACGTTTGCGTGAGTTCTGAGATACCGATGGGTTCGGGTATGGGGTCATCAGCGGCGATTATTGCTGCCACTCTCTCTTCTGTTAGTCGTTTTATTGGTCAGCCCCTTCTTAGTGATGATCTCTATGCTATGTGCCATCGTGTCGAAAATATTCAGCACGGTGTGAGTAGTGGCTTGGATCCAGCGATTATTTGTACAGGCGGTTTTTCTCGATGGACTAGTGGCTCGTTAACATCGATTGACCAAGACCTAGCTCAGTTAGGACAGTGGTTTTTAATCGATACAGGGCATCCGCTAAGTTCAACAGGTGAATGTGTTGAGTCCGTAAAACAGCGTTTCGGTGCGAGTAATGTATGGTCTCAATTCGCAAGGGTAACAGCGCAGTTTACTCATGCAGTAGAGCAGTCTGATGCTGGGCAGTTAAGCCTTGCTATTCATGCAAATCAGCAGCTATTAACTGATATTGGTGTGGTCCCTAAAGTGATCAGTGACTACGTCAGCAAACTTGTAAAGGCAGGTTTTGTTGCCAAAATTAGTGGAGCTGGAGCGGTTGTTGGTGAGGCTGCGGGTATGTTGCTGATTTATAGTGCTGAGGTAAAAACACCGCCTTCGTTCCGCGGGTTAACCCCTCAAGCACTTCACTTTGAGCATAAGGGTGTGCACGAATACACGGGCTCGAATGAGCATAAAAGTGAGGATAAGCCACAGCACCTGAGTGCCGATCAGGATCAGGATAAGGATATCGATGAATAAAAAGGGCCATGGTGTGACTCGACCTGTAATAACGGCTAGCGCTGCAGGCTCCCTGTTTTTAATGGGAGAACACTCTGTGTTACAGGGTGAACTGGCCATTGCTGGCACTGTCGATAAACGTATTACCGTTGATTTGATTCCTCGGTCTGATAAGCAGATATTCATTGATTCTTCACTAGGTGAGTATCAAAGCACATTGTCAGTGTTGGCCGATGATGAGCGTTTTCGGTTTGTTCTCTGTGTCATACGGGCTTATTTGCCTCAACTTCCTGGCGGCTTCTCACTAACTATTATGTCTGAGTTTTCACATGAAGTGGGCTTGGGTAGTTCTGCCGCTGTCACTGTTGCGTGTTGCGGCGCGTTGGCGCAATGGGTCTATGGCGAAGTTGACCAGCAACGGGTGTTTGCAACTGCTTTAACGGTAATGAAAGAAGTGCAAAACGGGAAGGGATCTGGGGCGGATATTGCCGCTTGTGTTGTGGGTGGTTTGGCTGCGTACCGGATTAAGCCTTTATTGATCGAGCCTCTAGAACAGGTCCCTGATATCCAGTTGTTATATGCCGGATATAAGATGAAAACGCCGGATGTTATACGTCATGTCGAACGACTATCTCTGGACCAGCCTGAAGTCCACGCAAAACTTTATGCCGTAATGGGCGCGATAACAGAGCAAGCCGTTACAGCGATTAAGGCTGCTGATTGGTCAAAGCTTGGCGCACTAATGAACACTTATCATGGTTTAATGGACGCTCTTGGGGTTAATGATTCAACCTTGTCAGATATGGTGTTTCAGTTTCGTAAGCAGGGTGCATTGGGGGCAAAGATTAGTGGTTCTGGTTTAGGGGATTGTGTTATTGGCTTATTTGGCACTATGGATAATAATTCCTCTAAAATGGTAAAAACCCCCTATGAGAATATAGCGGTAAAGTTTTGTTCACGAGGTTTAGAAGTCGACGTGACTAAAAGCGATTAACAGCATGAAAATGTAATCAACAGAGCCTCACTCATTGTCGATCATCCTGTACTTGAGCGTAAAATTGGTCGGCTCGTGGTGATCAAAGACTCTGACCGTCTGGCCTTTATAGTGAAAGTAGTCATCGAGATAATATGTTAAAAACCGATATTTTTGAGGCTGTTCTACCGGCCAAAACTAGTTCCCCGTCTGCTGCGGTAGAAGTGTTTGCTCCTGCAAATATTGCCTTATGTAAATACTGGGGAAAGCGGGATAAAGAGCTGAACTTACCGGTAAATGACAGCTTATCAATTAGCTTGGGCCATCTTGGTTCGAAGACTAAGATTGTGCCTATTGAAGGCCAGCTAGATGAGGTTTTTCTTAATGGCCAGCAACTTCTAGATAGTGATGCTTTTGTTCAAAAACTGCTGCAGTTTCTCAATTACTTTCGTCGTAACGAGGGCACTGCTGTTCGTGTAGAAACGGAAAATAATATTCCTACCGCTGCCGGTCTAGCCTCGTCAGCATCAGGCTTTGCTGCGTTAACCTTAGCTATTAACGAGTTTTATAATTTCAACCTTGCAACTAATCAGCTCTCTGCCTTGGCTCGGATGGGGAGTGGCAGCGCTTGCCGGTCTTTGTTTACTGGTTTTGTGCAGTGGCAGATGGGTTTACGAGAAGATGGTATGGATAGTCACGGCTATTCCATAGACAGTCAATGGGCTGACTTGCGTTTAGGGTTGCTTACCTTGACGGATAAAGCCAAAGCCGTTGGTTCTCGAGAAGGAATGCAAAGAACCACAGAAACCGCTCATCTTTACCAGAGCTGGCCGCTGCAAGCCGCTGCCGACCTTGTCAAACTTCAGCAAGCAATAGAGCAACG
>JBLXCH010000050.1:0-22259 GCA_048265065.1 Motiliproteus sp.
ACTCAATTCATATGTGGTTTGTGTCGCTGCAGAAACAGCACAGCCACTCAATACCGTAATAGCCAACATCACACCTATAACTTTTACCCATTCGGCCATTGCAGTTGATCCCCTAATTGAATGTTTTGTCGCTTTATCTGGCCTGACTTTAACTCTAAAACAGCGGAGGCTCGAAACGATGCTCTACAGCGCCAAGGCTTAACCGCTTCCGACAATTGACAAACCCGCATATCACGATCAATGAATACAATGTCCAACGCGAACGACATAAACCACATATGAATTGAGTTACAAGGTTCTATCCAAAAGCCTTGTTGATCGGTAAGCGGCTGATGACCAAGTAGACCTCGCATTCGCTCCAGCATTGATTCAGTAATTCTGACATCACTGAACAACACTTCAGGACTTTCATTTGTCATTCGCAGCAAAGAACTATTGCGCATCAAGTTGACTCACAGCGTACCTTCTTGCAGGAATTTGATCACAATAGGGAACAACAAGATGATAAAAGTCAGCGGGAAAATAAACACCACCAGCGGAATGACCAATTTAACCGGGGCTTCCATTGCCATTTTCTCAGCCCGTTGAAAACGCTCGTTCAAACGCTGCTCTGCTTGTATTTCTAAAGTATCTTTCATACTTGAGCCCATGCGTTCTGCCTGAACAACGGCGCTCACAAAAATGGTGATGTCTTTTAGATCAACCCTTTCCGCCATTCGCATCAAGGCATCTGCTCGCGTTTGACCCGAACTGATATCACGAAGCACGATACGAAACTCATTACGCATAGCACCGTGAGGGCCCTTTTCGACTGTTTGTCGTAGCGCACCTGAGAAATTCAAACCTGCATCCACACACATGCTTAAATACTCAAGATAGACTGGTAAGTTTCGTATTAAAGCCACATCACGTTTGTGCCGCGCATCACGCATCCAGAGACCTGGCAGCACACCGCCTAAAATGGCTAAAAAGATCAACAGCGTCGGCTCCACGTCTCCAGAGCTTTTCATCACAAACCAACCCAATACAGGAAACAACAACGTATAAACGGTGCATCCCGCCATATATTCTTCAACGGTGAGCATAAAACTAACGCCGTTTTTCTGAAGCTTTCTCTCGGTTTTATTCAACCAACTGCCGGGTAAATTAGACATAACAAAATACGCCAAGACACGAATCAACGGCCATACAGGACGCATAAATGCTGGCGGTTCATCCATATAGCGACGTTCATCATCGTCCAACATATATAGGATGCCACTTACCGCTAAAATAATGGCGGTAACGGCTATCACTACATTCAGCCCTGTTAGCAAGGCAAGCATGGTTTCAAACATCAGCGTTAACTATCAATCGTTGTAATTTTGCGAATGAAGACAAAGCCCAAAATCTGCATAACAACCATCACTGATAAGATCAAAATACCGACTTTAGTGGTGTAAAGTTGTTGCATGGCTTCTGGCTCGAGAAAGCTTAGACCCAATGCCAAGATCACTGGCAAGGCACTCATAAACCGCCCTTGCGCTCGACCCTGTGCAGTTAAACTGTCTATTTTTCCTTCCATGGTTTGTTTACGGCGTAATGTTTGCGCCATGGTCGAAATGGTTTTCACCAAGTTACCACCGACCTCGCGGCTGATCCTCACCGCGGAGCTGGCCATGATAAAACTTTGTAGCGGAATACGTTTTTCCAGCTCAAGCAATCCGTCCTCCATTGGTACACCTAGGCGCATTCGTTTCACCAACAAACCAAACTCCTGTGAAAGTGGTGGTGGTGACTGGCGGACCATATCTTCTAAAGCGCTTTTAAAGCTCGCACCTGATTGCAAACTACTAGCAATCATTAAAAAAGCATCTGGCAATTGTTCTTCTAGCTTCCGTAATCGTTTATCGCGCATACGCTTCCAGATCACCCCCGGCACGATAAACAACACAGCTATCGCGCTACCGGTGACGATCCAAAGTTCAAAATAAAAATGCAGTAGCGCAGGAATCACCACCAACGCTATAGCATTGACTAAGAATAATTTTGCCGGGTCGATAGTGACAAACATGTCTGCGGTTTGCATTCGTGCATTTTCAGTAAAGCGGTTGCGATAAAGGCTGAGCTGCCCTTGAACAAACCCCGCCGACGCGCCTACCAATGCGCTAACACTGATAAAAGCGAGCAAGACGGTAAAGACGAGCGCAAGAATAATGACAAGGTTATCCATCATGGCTTAAAGATACTCATATCAACTGGCACACCGCGGGCTTCCAGCTCTTCGTAGAAGCTAGGCACAATGCCTGTGGCTTCGTATCGACCAATGATATTACCATCACTGTCGTAACCTTCCTGCTTATAGCGGAAAATTTCACTGAGCTGGATCGTCGTATCCATGATGCCGGTGACCTCACAAATACTGGTAATTTTACGCGAGCCATCACCAAAACGCGTTTGCTGAATGACAATATCGACAGCCGAAGCAACCTGCTCTCGAATAGCGCTCACAGGTAAGTCCATACCCGCCATTAACACCATAACTTCTAAACGACGCAGCATGTCTCGCGGGTTGTTAGCGTGCGCGGTAGTCAAGGAACCGTCATGACCGGTGTTCATCGCCTGTAACATGTCTAATGCTTCACCACCACGACACTCACCAACAACGATACGATCGGGCCGCATACGTAAACAGTTCTTTACCAAATCGCGAATTGCTACCTGTCCTTTCCCTTCCATATTGGCGGGGCGCGCCTCTAAAGAAACCACGTGGGGCTGAACCAAGCGTAACTCTGCCGCATCCTCCACCGTGATAACCCGTTCTTGAATAGGTATAAAGTTGGATAAGATATTTAACAACGTGGTTTTACCACTACCCGTACCACCGGATACCACCACGTTACAGCGCTGCTCCACGCACATTTTCATAAAGCTCACCATGGACTCATTCACGGTGCCGTAGTTGATCAAGTCTCGGTCAGTGAGCGAGCGGTCTGAGAATTTACGAATAGTGATACAAGGGCCACGCAGGGCTAACGGAGGAATAATCGCATTCACACGGGAACCATCCTTGAGTCGCGCATCAACCATTGGCGAACTTTCATCGATACGTCGCCCTAATGGGGAAATAATCCGCTCTATGGTCGACATCACCGCATCTGCACTACTAAACACAACCTCTGTACGTTGTAAGCGACCTCGGCGCTCTACATAGATGTCATCGAAATTATTCACCATAATCTCGGTAATATCTTCATCGTCTAGTAGTTCTTCTAAAGCACCTAACCCTACGGTTTCATCAAGCACGATTTTGTGTAATCGCTCATCGGTAATCGTGTTGGGCAGACGATTCCGGTAATTACTGATGATTTCTCTAACGATACCGGATAACTGCTCACGCACCTCTTCCGGCGTTAAGTCATCCAAATGCATGCGACGTAGATCCATTTGTCGCAATAGTTCAGCGTGCACATGTTTGGTCCATAACATGTAATCATCACGATCTTTCTTGACCGTTGACGCTGGAGCCTCAGCAGCAACTTGAGCACCCCCCGATTCTCCAGCACCGGCTGCTGTAATTCCTGCATCTGGCGTGTAGATAACCTCTTCTGCGACTGCGGTTTCAACGGTAGCGATTTTGACCACATAACCACCAAACTCAATCACATCATGCTCGTCAAGCGGGCCATGGCGATCATCAATTTTCTTGCCGTTAACCTGCGCACCAAAACCGCGACTGATGTCTTCAACAAACAGCCCCGCGATGGTTTTTTCGACACGTAAATGCGAAGGGGCAACCTTCCAGCCGCGCACACGAAGAATGCTGTCCCGGGAGCGACCTAAAACACAACTGTCCGCACCACAACGCACAGATTCTTCATTCTTACCATTTTTACTGCTGATGCTTATTTCAAACACTGAAGATCCGCCTTATTGGCTATTCCATGAGTTCATCAACGGTCTTTTCGAAGCTGTCGACCAGTTCTTGAGCACGATTAACTAACTGCTTATTCTCACCCAACGTCAGGTCATCAATGATCTGCGGCGTGATTAAAATCACCAACTCAGTCTCGCCTTTATTGAAACTCTTTGACTTAAATAGGTGGCCGAATACAGGAATGTCTGACAACCATTTAAGGCCGCTGTAGGCTAATTGTTCTTCACGGGTTATCAAGCCTGAGAGTGCCAACGTTTCACCAGGCTTCAGACGAATATCGTTTTCTGTATAACGCTTTTTAAACGCTGGCTGGCCATCGACCGCGTTAGCAAGGTCTAACTGACTCACTGAGACAGAAACACGAGCAACGATATTGTTGTACATATCTAACTTGGGTTCGACACCAAGGATAATGCCGTAATCTTTGTAGCTGACTGACTGACCACTGACTGAGCTGGTAACAACCGGTACTTCACCGCCAACGGTTAGTGTTGAATTACCTCCACTGCGCGCGCTTAAACGTGGCTGAGATAAGGTAATCGCTGCGCCTGTTTGCTCCAGCAGATTAATCATTGAAACGAGGGAGGTATTAATGCCGAAATAGAAGAACTCATTACCCTGCTCGGATAAGTTACCGGCAGCGACAGGAGTAACACCATTGGCGTTATCAATCATCGCACCAAGGCTATTCGTTTTATACGCTTGCTCATAACCCAGAGAAGGGCCTGCGAAAGACTTGGACCAGTTAATCCCTAGCTCTTCAGTAACATCACGATTAATTTCCGTAACCTGCACATCAAAATAGAGCATTTTCTGTTCATAATCAGTGACTTCACGGGACAGAATCAAAATATCTGGATAACGCTCTTTAACCACCTTAACTCGCTCTAGGTCACGGAGTTGAATGTTGCCATCAACCACAATTCGGCGACCTACCGTGGTTACTCGCACACCGGGAATATCTTTAAGTAACGCTTTCACTTCTAACGCTTGACGCCAGCCATTACTTTCAACCACCACGACAGCGACGGTTTCCCGATGCCCATCTTCAAACCAAAACTGCATGTTGGTTTCGCCTTCTGATTCAGCAATCAGCACAACCTCATTGTTCTGCAACAACGTAGCGCTGACTAAATCAACTTTACCAACGGAAATCCGCGTCACTCCAGGTGCATCAAGCACCTTGGACTCACCGGCATACAGCGTCATCATGCTAGAAAGTACCCGCTGTGCAGACCAGCTTGATGAAGAAAACAGCAACATCAACAAAGCCATAACAACCGTAATTGATCGGTTACCCTTTAAAAAGCGTTCAGTCTGCTTATGTGTATTCATATCAGCCATTATCATACTTCTATTCCACCCGAATCTTTTGGATTGGTGTGACACCGTCCTTGCCTGTACCACCAGCAATAAAGTCCACTAGCCGAACATTACGGGTAACTGTTTCTTGGCGTTGGTTTTTAAGCTCTTCATTGACCTTAACCACTGCCTCCTCGGTAATACTGACACTATCAACAAGCACCTTACCGGTCGAATCAACAATCTGACCCTCTCGATATTCACCAATAACTTTGCCTTGTGCATCAACCACTTTCCCATCAACAAGCGTACCAATAACGTTACCTTCAGCGTCTCGCACTACTTGTTCAACTTGGGTTTTCACCACAGAATTTTCGGTATCGACTTCGTTACCATCTGCATCCAATGCCACGGCTTCATCAATGGAGCCAAGCACCTCACCGGTCAAACTTACCGGCTGCCCGTCTTTTACTTCACCAATCACATTACCGGCTTTGTCTAACACCTTGCCGTCGACAATACGACCAATAATATTCCCTTCTGCATCACGCACTACGTCAGCAATTTCAGCAACGCGATTGATTGGGTCGTTAGGGTCAACGTCTTCTACAATTTGCCCCAATTCCTTGCCGTCAAAGCCGACGGCTTTGCCGTCGACGATTTTCCCAACAATATTACCGTCTGCATCAACCACATTATCACCCACGATTCGACCCACCGGTTTACCACTGGCATCCAGTACTAAATCCACGGGTTCAGGTCGGTCTTCAGTGAGGAGTAAGTCAACACCAAGGTATTGGTAATCATTGAGGCTGGTATCTTTCGGGTGACGCAATACGGCGAATACGTCACCAGTCTCTTGCGCCATCTGCATTCTTGCAACCTGACGCGGCGTCAGATCCAAGGTAATCATGGTAAATTCCATGTTGAAGCCATCAACCGAATTTTTATCCCGCTTGACCTCGTAATTCGTACCATTTAAATCTTGTCGGCTTGCTTCAATAACTTCAACCTGCTCTAACACAGGCATCACCACATCGTCAGACAATTCAGGATCGGTACTACCACTGATACCCAAATCCCCTAATGAGAAAACACCCATTAAGTCGATCATGTCGCCGGGACGTAACAAACCATCAAAAGAGTCAACCCGGCTCACTTTAATTGTCATACCACGACGGCCAAGATCAACCACTTCAGAGAACGTTTTACTGGCTGAGTCGGTCACGGCTTCCCATGTCATGGGTCGACCAACTTGGAGAGGAGAAAGTAATGTGCGGTTGAGAACTTTTTCGTAATCTCGCGCTCTTACTACATTAGCAGGCAAATATTTTTCAGGAACATTCCGCGAGGCGATAGCCTTTTTGGTGACACGCTCACCGCGAGCCATATTCGCTCGAGGAACTACAACCGTCACCATCGTTTCCTGCTTAGGCTTTGCTGCCTGACGGTACTTAGACTCGACCTGCTTCATGTAAAAAACCAGTAAAGCGGCGGCTATAAGGCCACACACCAAGGCGATCACGAACAGACGAGAGCCTCTCAGCTCTTTCATGTGTACTCCCCAAATCATTAGGTCAGGTTTAAACCTGTACAATGCTTACATCAATTTTTTAACTGCTTTTAGTTATCGGCAGAATTCACTATTTCTTTGCTAATCAGTTACTTGCTTAGCCGAAGGGCAGGGTATCCCCGCATCCGGATCTAGACTTCCCACTCGTGGATTAGGTGTTGAATTTAGGTAAACATCCAGTTCATCCATACTTGAATCAGCATCCCAGCTATTGGCCATGACCGCACAGTCTTCCACCCGCTCACCGATGCCTGGTGAGGAGTCATCGTATTTAGAGTCATTAGGGACTTCGATGTTGAAGTACACCACTTCTCCAGTCGGTGTTCTTGGTGAACCAGGAACAATTTCTACCGAGTACGTTGACCCGTAGTAATTTTCACCCACAATAGCACCGTTTACTGAGTTGCCATCTTCATCAACCACACCATACGTCGGTGCCAAACAATAACCGCTGATATCCATAGTTTCTAAGGTTAACGAATTATGAAAATCACCTGTGGCTCCGCTTTTATAGCCAAAGGCATAAACTTCTTGAGTACTGCAATCAATGACGGCTTGAAGATCAACAGGGTCACCGTTTTCATCAGTGACTATTGACGCAGCTAACGCACTTTCAGTCTCCCCATCAAGGAACGTAATTGTGCCGTCATCCGGATTATAAGTACCGATAACATTACCATCCCCATCTACCACGTACTGAACGATTGAAATAGCGTTGCCGTCATCATCATAGATAATTTCGCTACCCGACAAGGTGCCGTAAGTCGTGCTGCCATCAGGGCTAGTCAGCACATCTTCTCTGACCAAACCTTCTCGTTCTTCGATGTCTCCGCCGTCCGTTCCGTCATTACCTGGGCCACTAACCACACCATCGCCCCATGCAGGAGATCCTTCAAAGCCTTCCTTCAGCGTGTCTCCATAGCGATGCACTGCTGAAATCGAGTGTGAATAGCCTTCGTATTTGTCGTGCATCACAGTTTTGAGCTTATCGATACAGTTGTCATAACCAGGACAATCAGCATTAGCCCCCCAAAAGAAAGCCGTCATCAGCGCACTAGCCACCACTAAATACTCGGCCATTGTTTGTCCGCGCTGATTAAATCGCATCAGTCGACCGTCTCTGTGTTAATCAACACTTGAGTGAACTCAGGTGTTGGCACTAAGAGAATGTTCATGACATCTAAGCCTTTACGAAAGATCAAAACTCGTGAACCGTCTTTAGTAAAATTCTGTTGTTGTTTCCAACCCCAACTGGACAAACTTGATTGATAGAACTTAGCCACTTCATCGGGAGAGCCGCCCGTAGCCATTAACGTCACACGGCCATTTTTAGGGCCATCATTAGTGATCAAATCAGAGATAACATTGGCATCGCTCGGCTTAATAACACCTTCACCCATGGCAGCATCAGCACTGATCGTCGGTACATTACTGATGACCAGTCGTCCTTGTGAATTATCGCCGTTACCAGCAACCTGCACTGTCATTAGGCATTCATCCGTTAAGGTCGAGACTTGATTCCATTGTGCGTAAACCGAATCGCTAGAACGGCCACGCCATTTTTTATGATAAAAGTCGATCACCTGCTCCATTGATACGTCAGCGGTAAAGCCTTTCACCATCATCGGACGATTGTTATGCACCGCATTACCCAAGACAGGAAACATCGACATTTCACTCATCACAGGAAAGTCACCGAAATCACAAGAATCCGCTACAGCCGCAATCGAGAACAACAACCCAACCAGTGCTGCCAAAGCAACCTTCATTCTAATCACCATTCGCTTGCGAACTGGCATTCACCACCTCGACACTCAACATCCAATGGCTGGCCTTCTTCTGCCGGCATCGGCTCAACACCAATCTCACCAAAACTTAACTTTCCAATAGCACTATTGCTCGGTCCCCCTTCGAGGATTGAAGCAATATCAATAACCACATCAAACAAAGCATTATCGAAGAGCGTTGATGGTACATAATCATCAGCGCGCTCTTTATAATGCTCTAAACTCTGCGTATTCCAACCATCTGCCAAGATCGCTGAACGACTCTCCAAAGCGCCGTCCCAAACTTGAAAAAAAGCACTTTCAATACCGGGGGTAAAATCGCCGGTTGCATCGTCTCTATCCCAGACACTATCGCCCTTACCATGGGCGTTTCCTATATTAATTTGAGTGCGCAGCGTTGGGTTATAAAAAGTTTTTTCATCTGTCATTAGAGGCAGTTCAAGAAAATCCTCATCGAAAGCCCCGTCTAACAGAAAATCTAAGGGGGATTTAATCGCCTGAATGCCATCACCGATAAAATCCACCACATCATAAGCTAGGGTTGGTGTTGGTTCCGCGTCATAGGTATCGCCCACTAGTGTTGTATTACCATACATGCTGTTTTTGCTTTGTACGTAAGTCCAAATGCCGCTGGTTTCAGCATTGGGAACTGCCGTGTCGTCATCATCAATAAACGCTGGTAACAATCCACCATGTTTATAAAAGAAGCGGTTTTCTGCGGTATTCATGATCTCATCGTCATCCCGTGTCGCCACACTTTCAAACTCATCGCCACTGATGACAAAGTTATCACGGTTATCATCAGAAATTTGATCAAACCAAACCGTTCGTTCCCATGCCACGTAACGAGAAGCCATTTGGTTCTGGAACTGTAAATCCATTATTTTTCCAAACGTTGGGACAAAAACGAATATCGCTAAAAAAACGAACGCTACAGAAACCACGAATTCGGTCATCGCTTGACCTACCCCAGCCTCTGGTAAAGCAAGCCTTGCAGGCAAACGTGATCGGGAGACAGGCGATAACTGAGTCATAGTCATCACTCAACAAACTCCGCAAGCTCATCAGTGATGGAATCAACAACATCGTTTGACACATTTTTAACTTCGTTACCCGCCGCCTCTATAGGGCCTGCCAGAATGGTGTCGTAAGGGCTATCAATCTGTTCACTTAAATACTCAACGCTATCGTCCACCATGGTTTCGGCCATCGACGTCAGCATCCAGTCGACCAGCCCTATAGCATCATCTGGTAATCCGGTAAAAAGCTCCTCCCAATCCACCTCACCTGTAGCAATAAATAATGAAACAACGCTAGGTTCTTTCAATCTAGCATCCCAAAACGGGCTAAATAGGCTCGCGGGTTCAGCGCTGCCGTCATCATTAGCCTGCATGGGATTACTAAAATACGCTTCCGCTGCGCTGAGTGTCATCATCGGTTTACTATCACTCCAAACCACTTGTTGATAGTTCCCCGCAACGTCGTTGGCTTCAGCACGCGAGTGACTACTAACCTCTAAACGCGTCAAACCGATATCACCCGCTTGATCATCCCAGTCGTCGGCATTCCTGTTATTACCAACATCAAAACTATCTTCATTATCAGTAGTTTCGACGTCATCTAAGCTTTTCGCGGCCGCTACTGTGTATTCGTAAGTAATACCGCTTTGTTGAAAATTTCGGCCTAAGGACAAAAAGCCAGGGGGGCCTGCATAAGAGGTAGTTACATCGACATTTCGTGCACCATACATACCGCCGGGTTGAAGCTCGGGTGCGGCCTGCCCCCACAACAATGCTTGCGCATGAAACAAATCTAAGGGGCCATCATTAACATCATCATCCGGATCACCCCCATATATACCATCTTGATCACCAATACTTCCCCATTCAAAGAGCGTTTTCTTCGCGTTTGACACGGGTTTCCCCACCACTTGATGGGTGGCTCCAGCTAACGGAAATCCGATAGGTATGGTGAAACCAAAATCCAATAAAGTAGAACTAGAACAACCAAGGATACAAATCTCAATCTCGACAAAGATCGCAACATCAAACTCCACACCAAAGGATGTTACATCAATCGCCGACCAACCCAGTTTGGCGATGTCAGCATTACTGGCGATCTCACTTTTCGCCGCGTAGGCCGAGCCTCCATCGTTCTTCAGGCCAAAACCCACCTCAAAATCCAAATCTATTGTCAGCTTTACAATGCCAAAATTGAGGGTAATTCGCGGAATAATATCCGGCGTTGTGGCCCAGATATTCCAGTGCCGATCTGCAGTAAAATCTTCTCTATTCAGATTAACAATCGACGCATAACGCTGATAAGACTCAACTGAAGAATCGCCTGCACGTTTAGTATTCGGAGTATTAGTGTTGTAGAGGTTATCAAGATTGCTTAAATCACCTTGCCCCCCTAAAAAGTCAGAAACCAAATTATCAGGATCGACATCATCGATGTCCGCCAAAGAAACTAAATCAGACAGCCCGGTCGCACTGAAACTCTCACCGCTGTAGGTTAATAACGCATTCTGTGCCATAAAATACATACCAATAAATGGCGTATATATTTCTGGATTGTTGGGGTCATCATTATGCCCTTTAAGCACACTGGTATTCATTTCAAACTGCGCCATCAAAGTGGCAAAGCTGAATAGCTTCTGAAAAACACCCAAGCCTGAATTAAAGTAAGACACAGCCGTAGGCCAGACATCCGTCATAACCTTAGCAGGCACTTCAACTGCTGTACCCATAATTTTGTAGGGCAAGGTAACAACGTTTAACACATCACGAAAGGTCGTGGGAGATGGAGGCGCGACAGGAAAGTTATAAGCGGGATAGTTAACAAAGGCGCCCACATTTTTATAATGCTTTGCCCAAGATAAGAGCGAAACCATCTGCCCGATGGACACTTCATTCGCGACCATGGCACGATTGGTATAAGCCACGAAGTTCATATTACGTGCAGCTAGCTTTGCTTGAGAATAAGCAGCCGCGTCAGCAGCGTTTTCTAGCTGAACACGGTTTTTTACCAATTGTCCTTGGTTATAGAGAATTGTCACAGACATGACGGTGACTGCCATAAATAGCAACCCGAAAATCATGGCTTGACCACGCTGCGCGTGTAACCTCAACATTGATAGAGGAAGGCCCAGTACTATTTGATAAAGTACTAATCGATAAACCGGACCTTTAATCCAATATTGATAATGGTGTTATTACTCGCCACCACCCTCTTCTTGCGCGAAATTACCTAAATCGTATTCAGCAGCACCTTCACCTTGTGCAGCAGCACCTTTAGTAGCACCTTGACCCGAAGACGTTCCGCCACCTAACTCAGCAGCCATGTCGCCTACTTGGCCACGTACCGTATCACCAAACAGGTTATAAACAGCAATGGCCGCAACCGCGATTAGCGCCACAATAATAATATACTCGGTCATTCCTTGGCCCAGTTGCTTCTTTTTACTGAGAATTTTTTGCATTTCTAACTCCGATTTACATAGATGACCCAAGGCTTTTCATAGCCACAGATTGCGAGCTTACTAATATAAACAACATACACCCCATATAGAACGGCGAATAGGATGAAATAATTAATTATAAACAAGCATTTATATAAAGCTTGACCAATATCAACAGGGAATAATCCTGAAATCCACATTTGCACCGACAAAACGACAGTTCAGTGACAAAACAGCAACAATTAAGAAAAATTGACGAGAAATGTTAATCTGCCAGAAAGGCAAAAAGAAAAGTTTGAGTCCACCATAAGCCGGGTTCTGTCATGGACAGTCATTCATCTAGGACTTGCGTCACCACAAGCCTCAAGCGACCTACCCGAATCCAGCGCGGGCCGCGCCTGTAGGATTCCTATTTGGTCTTGCTCCGAGTGGGGTTTACCATGCCGTGAAGTGTTACCACTCACGCGGTGCGCTCTTACCGCACCCTTTCACCCTTACCGGTAATTGCGAACAATTACTTAGGCGGTCTGCTCTCTGCTGCACTGGCCGTAAGCTTGCGCTCCCCAGGCGTTACCTGGCACTCTGCCCTTTGGAGCCCGGACTTTCCTCCCCCTAGCAAGCTAAGCGGCGACTGTCTGGTGGACTCAGCGGCGCATGCTACGCGGCTTTAGCATCAGGGACAAGTTAATCTTGGCCTTGTAACTCTAATGCTCGCTGATAAATCGGTTTTTTCTTAACTCCCGTAATATCTACAGTAAGACTTACTGCTTGCTTTAAAGTGAGTTCCTTCATTAGTTTCGCCAACACGGCTTCACACTCTGGTGTGATAACTTGGGCATCGGGAGCTTTTACGGGCTCGACTAAGACAACAAACTCGCCTTTTTGCTGATTGCTATCGGCTTTCGCCCAAGCAAGAAGATCTTCTAGCCGATCCCCTCGCACTGTTTCAAACGTTTTCGTCAATTCTCTAGCAACCACCACATACCGATCAGCACCCAAAACGGCAATCATCGTTTCTAGTGTGTTTAAGATTCGATGCGGCGACTCGTAAAAGATGGTTGTTAAGGTTTGTCGGTTAATATCATCAAAAAAAGCACTTTTTGCTTGCTGCTTAACTGGAGCGAACCCTAAAAATGCAAAACGATCTGTTGGTAAACCAGAAACAGACAATGCAGCGATCAACGCACAACAGCCTGGAACAGGCACAACATCGTATCCTGCTTGGCGAACAGCACGCACTAGGAAGAAACCAGGGTCAGAAATCAACGGTGTTCCCGCATCAGAAATCAGCGCAATGTTTTCCCCTTCGGCTAAACGCTGTAATATGCTATCCGCTTGTTGCCGTTCATTGTGATCATGCACCGCCCACATTGGTGTTTGAATATTATAGTGTTGCAGCAACCTGCCGCTGTGTCGTGTATCTTCAGCAGCAATTAACTGAACCGACTGTAAGGTTTCTACTGCTCTAGGAGAGAAATCCGCAAGATTACCGATTGGTGTGGATACGATATAAAGCTTGGCATCTGACATTGGATCTAACTCATTAGATTAGGAAATAGGAAACTCATGATCATACGTAGACTTAAGCTTTTGCCGATCATGGTTTTGCTGGCATTAGCGGGTTGTACAACGACCCCTGATACCTCTGACCCTCAACAGGAAACCCCATCCCCTGCTGACGCTCAGAACCAAAGGCTTTCAGAAATTGACCTACTACTTCAACAAGCCGAAACAGCCACGCCTCTGGTTCGGGCACAGTATACACTGCAAGCTGCTGAAGAGCTTCTTGATGCACACGAAACAGAACGAGCCAGCAACCTGCTCGATAATGTAAACATTGCTATTTTGGCCAACGATAGCCAACAACTTTACTGGCTATTGCGAGCACAAATTGCCAACCTCCAACAACAGCCAGGTTTATTATTACAGTACCTTGCGCAAATTCAACAACCGCAACTACTCAGCGCACAGCAACAAGCATTACATTCACGCTTGCAACTCTCAGCACAAACGCAGGCTGGCGACTACTCAGGGGTGCTTTCTCAACTGATCGAAACAAGCGCTCTCACTACCGAAAATGAACGTCTCCCTATTCATAATCAAATTTGGGCATTACTGAATCAACAATCATTAGCCGAACTTACAACATTAACCAGTAGCGCAGATAATAGTTATCTCGAACAAGGCTGGTACGATCTAGCATTGAGCGCGCGTACATCAGGGCTCGATGTCATTCAGGGTTTACAATCTATTCGCCAATGGCAACAATTGTGGAGCCAGCACCCGGCAGCTCGCACGCTACCAGACGCCATCGCACAACTGGTCGAGCAAAACACCGACAGACCCCAGCATATCGCCATTTTACTTCCCCAAACAGGAAGCTTAGAAGAAGCAGGCAAAGCTATTATTGAAGGTCTCCTTGCCGCCCACTATGAAGACCAACGCATTGGCTTGCCTGTTCCTCAACTCAGTTTTTTCAACAGTGACAAGTTTGATAACCTTTTTGACTTTTACGCTGCCGCCAGCGATGCCCAAGTCGATTTAGTGATCGGCCCCTTGAGCAAGACGAAAGTCAGCCAATTAGCAGAAAGCAGTAACGCCATCATCCCAACGCTTGCTCTCAACTATTCAGGCCAAGGAGCCATAAGTCTCGATTTATACCAATTTGGCTTGCGCGGCGAAGACGAAGCAAAACAAGCAGCCGCCTTCGCTTGGCAGCAAGGTTACCGGCAAGCGCTATCGCTTACCGCCGCGACATCATGGGGAACACGAATCAATCAAGCTTTTGCTGATGAGTGGTCAAAACTGGGCGGTAAACTGAATAACAGCCAGCAGTTTGGTAGTGATGGTTTCTCAGATTCAATTAGTCAATTACTCGCTGTTGATGCCAGCGAAGCACGCTACAAAGACCTCCGCGCCTTCCTTGGCGAACGGTCCGAATTTGAACCACGCCGCCGCCAGGATGTTGACTTCATTTTTCTCTCGGCTCTGGCTAAAGACGCCCGACAACTGAAACCTATTTTAGCCTTTCATTACGCCGCAGATTTACCGGTTATCGCCACATCCCATGTATATACTGGGGACACAGTAGCGAAAAAGGATCAAGACCTGAACGGCATCCGCTTTGCTACCACCCCATGGTCTCTCGATACGGACCGCCCAATACGCGAGAATTTAGAAACATTTCGACGCGATGCATCCAGTCGTTTTGGTCGCTTATACGCTCTTGGCGCTGACGCCTACCGTTTAGCGCCTTACCTCAAACAATTACAAGAGGTTCCTGGCGCATTCATGAGCGGAAACACTGGCAAACTTCAAGTCGACCCCCTCGGCATTATTAATCGAACCTTAGACTGGGCCGAATTTTCCAATGGCGAAGCTCGACGGCTTTCACAGTAAAAAACGATGAGCAGAACGCGGGGACAGGATGTCGAAGCATTAGCCGCCAAGTTCCTCACTGATAAGGGGCTCAGCATTATCGAGCGAAATTATCAGTGCCGCGCAGGCGAAATCGATTTAATATGCCTCGATAACCAACAGCTTATTTTTGTTGAAGTGCGTTACCGTAAATCTGCCAAATTCGGCAACGCGGCAGAGTCCGTGACAGCGAAAAAGCAGCAACGCATACTAATGACCGCACAACATTTTTTGATAAATCACCGTAAGTTACAGAACCTTTCTTGTCGTTTTGATGTCATTGCTTGTAGACCGACTGAAATATCTGTGGCGATTGACTGGATAAAAGGCGCCTTTACCGCATGACTGAAACGCTGGACGCGACTATGGAATTGCAAGAACGAATTATCAACCACTTCCATGAAAGCCTCGATTTAAAAGCTCGCACTGTTGAGGCGTTTGCCCCTCAAATTGAGGTGGCAGCACAAATGATCTTTGAATCATTGGTGAGTGAAGGCAAAGTCATGAGTTGTGGCAATGGCAGCTCAGCAGCGCTTTCACAATACTTTAGTTCGCTTTTATTAAACCGTTATAACCAAGAACGACCAGGCCTGCCTGCAATAGCCCTAAGCGCTAACAGCGCAATCATGAGCGGGATTACCAGTGATATTGGTTTTAATGATGTTTACTCAAAGCAAATTAGAGCTCTTGGGCACAAAGGTGATGTACTGGTTTTACTTTCCGCCTGTGAGCGGACAAATAATTTAATCCAGGCCATTCAGTCCGCCCACGACCGTCAGGTCAAAGTCATTGCTCTTACCGGCTGCATGAATCAAGATATTGCCAGCTTGATGCTCGCTGATGATCTTGAAATTAGCATTGATAGCAATAATTCGGCTCATATTAATGAAGTCCAGCTACAGATTCTCCATGTACTCGCCGACTTAATCGAATATCAACTTTTTGGTGGAATGTAATTTATGAAAACGGGTGCTTTGATCTTAACAACTAGCCTTCTGTTATCTGGCTGTGCAACTGTCCTAGACGCAACACGGGACGAGCCTATTCAAGACAATCCAACGTCAAGAACAACCGGTAGTTACATTGATGATGAACTCATCGAAGTGAAATCGTTGGTGAACCTTAACAAGGCATCTGCCTCGCTAAAAGAGTCGCATATCTCAGTCACAAGCTATAACGGCTCGGTACTTCTGACCGGCCAAGTAGCCAATGAAGCCGACCGCAACTTGGCCTCGCAGGTCGTCTCCGAGATTGCTAAGGTGAAAAGTGTTCATAACGAACTGGCAATTTCTGGCCCGACTTCACATATTGTAAGAACCAACGACGCTTGGATTACCGCAAAAATCAAAACCAATATGATTGCCGAAAAGAATCTAGACTCAACCCGGATCAAGGTTGTGACTGAAAACGGCGTGGTTTATTTGATGGGAATGGTTAAACCGCAAACGGCTGACTTAGCGGTAGCGGTTGTTAAACAAAGCCACGGCGTTCAAAAAATTGTAAAAGTATTTGAATACGTTAACTAATAGGCGCCTTACTTAATCACCTTAAGGCTGGCTCGGCTCTTTGCCTGCTGGCCGCTTTCTTCCTTTGTGTCTTCTTCGACACGCTCCTCTGGTGGCATTGGCGGTGAACCCGGCTCACGACCAAAGCTCATACCCTCGCCTGATTCTTTCGCGTAAATAGCCAACACGGCTGCCATAGGCACATAAACCGCCATAGGCACACCGCCAAAGCGGGCACTAAACTCAAGATGGTCATCTAAGAGCTGAAGATTCTGCACCGCCGACATGCCTATATTCAGGACGATTTGACCGTCAGAGACAAACTCTTGCGGAACCACCACGCCACTCAATGTAGCGTCAACCACAACGTAAGGAGTGGATAAATTATCATTAATCCACTCGTAAAGAGCTCTTAATAAATAGGGGCGACTTGAATTCATAAGCTTTAAGTTTCCATTCCCAAAACATCAGCTGGTTATGGTTATATAAAAAAAGGGGTGACAAAGCACCCCTTTTTTGAAATTTAACACGAAGCCTAGCGCATTTCTTTCTCAGCTTCCGACAAACTTTCGACGAAAGAGTCACGTGAAAACAAACGTTCCATGTATTTCTGTAATGGCTTAGTTTGCGCTTCAGGAAGGTCAATACCTAACATTTCCAAACGCCACAAAACAGGAGCCATGCAACAGTCAACCAAAGTAAATTCTTCGCTCATGAAATAGGGCATTTCAGAAAATATCGGAGATATAGCAATCAACCCTTCGCGCAGTTCTTTACGTGCAGTCTCAAGTGCTTCTTCCGTGTCCGCAGTTAAAATGGTTTTCACCAAACTACACCAGTCGTTCTCGATGCGATGCATATAAAGACGACTTTCTGCACGTGCGACAGGATAAACAGGCAACAAAGGAGGATGCGGGAAACGCTCATCCAAATATTCCATCATGATGTTTGGCTCGTACAAAACAAGCTCACGATCAATCAGTGTTGGCAGGCTGTTGTAAGGATTCAAATCCGCTAATTCAGCAGGTTTGTCGTTTGGATCCACATCTTGAATCTCAACCGCGACACCTTTTTCAGCTAATACAATACGAACACGATGGCTATAGTGATCCATACCGTCAGAAAAAAACGTCATTGAAGAACGTTTTGCCATTACGCCCATATTAAACCCTCAAATAATTAAATCATTCAAACAGAGACGCGGCCCTGAGGCCGCGTACTGAAGAGACTTACCGCCTAAGCGAAAGTCTTATTAGTGGTTCTTACGCCAAGAACCAGAGTATACGTCTTTCCAGTATTCCTTCTTAAGCAAGTAAGCAAATACGAAAAGCAATGCTAAGAATGCTAGCACCCATTTGCCCATAGTCTCACTTTTAAGACGCGAAGGCTCACCCATGTATGTCATGAAGTTTGTCAGGTCATAAATGGCCTTATCAAATTCTTCAGGAGACATACTACCAGCTTTTACTAACTCTAACTCTTCACAATGCTCACCTTTACAAACTTGAACACCCTGAAGTGGCGCTAGAACATTAGGCATACCCACATCTTTAAAGACTTTGTTGTTAACACCCCATGGGCGAGCTTCATCAACATAGAAGCTGCGCAAGTAAGTGTAAACCCAGTCTGAACCACGTAGACGCGCACCTAAAGAAAGGTCAGGAGGAGGCGCACCGAACCAGTTTTTTGCATCGTTAGGGTCCATGGCGATATTCATCGTCTCACCAATTTTAGCCCCACCACGAATCAAGTTCTCTTCGATGTACGCTTTATCCATACCAATATCATCAGCAGCACGCTCATAACGTTGATACTTTGCAGAGTGACAGCCCATGCAGTTTTCTACAAAAAACTTCATACCATTTTGTAGAGACTCATTGTTGGTCAAGTCTGCTTCAAACTCATCCAGATGCACGTTGCCACCGGCGCCAAAAGCGAAAGCAGGCAGTAGTGCAAAAACAAATGCAATAAGTTGCTTTTTCATTAGCCTGTAACCCTCTCTGGAACTGGTTTAGTTGACTCCATCTTCGTATAGAAAGGCATTGCCAAGAAATACAAAAAGTATAGGAACGTACAAATCTGTGCAGCCAGAGTACCTAAGTCAGTTGATGGAACAACACCTAAGTAGCCTAGAATTACAAAGCTTACGATGAAGATGCCAAGCATCACTTTACTGATCATACCTTTGTAGCGCATTGAACGAACCGGACTGCGGTCAAGCCAAGGCATAACAAAGAGGATAGCAATAGCCGCACCCATTACCGCAACACCCGGGAACTGTGACCCAAACATTGGCGGAATCGCACGCAACATGGCGTAGAACGGTGTGAAGTACCATACCGGCGCAATATGATCAGGCGTTTTCAGCTGGTTAGCCGGTTCAAAGTTTGGTTTTTCAAGGAAGTAACCACCCCCTTCAGGGAAGAAGAACACAACCAACAAGAACACAAACAAGAACACCACCACACCCACAATGTCTTTAACAGAATAGTAAGGGTGGAAAGGAACACCATCTAAAGGAATACCTTTCTCATCTTTATGATCTTTGATCTCTATACCATCAGGGTTGTTAGAACCCACTTCATGCAATGCAATGATGTGCAATACAACAAGACCTAAGATTACGATCGGCAATGCAATAACGTGCAATGAGAAGAAACGGTTAAGTGTAATACCTGAGATTAGATAGTCACCACGCACCCATTGCTGAATGTCTGGACCAACCCAAGGAATTGCACCGAATAGCGAGATAATTACCTGCGCACCCCAGTAAGACATTTGACCCCAAGGTAACAAGTAACCCATGAAGGCCTCAGCCATTAACGCCAAATAAATAGCGCAACCGAAGATCCAGATAAGTTCGCGCGGCTTCTGATAAGAACCGTACATAAGGCCACGGAACATGTGCAAATAAACCACAACGAAGAATGCAGAAGCACCAGTAGAGTGCAGATAACGAAGCAACCAACCGTATTCAACATCACGCATGATGTATTCGATCGAGTCGAAAGCACCTTCTGCAGAAGGGTTGTAGCTCATTGTCAACCAGATACCCGTGAGGATTTGGTTAACCAAGACAAGCATTGCTAAAGAACCAAAGAAGTACCAGAAGTTAAAGTTCTTCGGCGCATAGTATTTACTAAGATGATCTTCATACATTGCCGTAGCAGGAAAACGATCATCAATCCAACCCATTAAACCTGGGTTGCCCTTATTTCTAGAACCAGCCATTACGTCGTCTCCTGATCAACACCAATAACAAGTGTATTGTCATCAGCATAGGAATGTGGAGGAATCACCAAGTTAACCGGCGCAGGAGAGCCTTTCACTACGCGGCCTGATAAATCAAACTTGGACCCGTGGCATGGACAGAAGTAGCCGCCAAGCCAATTTTCTTCAGGCACAACTTCTGGCTGATACTGTGGCGAACAGCCTAGGTGAGTACAAATCCCCGTTAGAACCATAATCTCAGGTTTTAACGCACGCGCTGGTGTTTTAGGAATGTAATCAGGCTGCTGCTCAACTGCAGACAGTGGATCGGACAGACGATCATTCCATTTTTCAAGGTTCGCAATCGTTTCTTCAGTACGACGAACAACCCAAACCGGCTTACCGCGCCATTGGACGATCATCTGCTGCCCCGGCTCAAGCTTGCTGATATCAGCTTTTGCTGGTGCCCCAGCAGTTTTAGCTTTCGCGCTGGGATTCCACGAAGCCACGAAAGGAACTGCCGCACCTACCGCACCCACAGCACCTAACGCTGAAGTGGACAGTAGTAACATGCGACGGCGTCCTTTATCTACGCCTTCATTACTCATTCAATTTCCCCCGTTATGCAACTTCCCAACAGCCTGATGCCGAAGCGTCGTCGCGACGAATTCAATACGAATTCAGAGCCAAAAAATTGCGGTGAATTTTAATAACATTACCCCTGTGTTACAAGGGAAAAGACAGCTTTTTTCTACACCATCGCTGGATTTGAGTCTTGCTACAACCCGCTAAAAACCTAGTAAAAGACTCTGGTATAACCACCAACCCAACGAATAAGCATAAAAAAAGCGCCACCTGAGTGACGCTTTTCGAAACGAGCAGACAATATGCCTGACGCCAGATTAACGCTTAGAGAATTGAGGTTTCTTACGTGCTTTACGCAGACCTACTTTCTTACGCTCAACTTCACGAGCGTCACGAGTCACATAACCCGCTTTACGCAATACTGGGCGAAGCGTTTCATCATACTCCATCAAAGCACGAGTAATACCGTGACGAATCGCACCCGCTTGACCGAAGCTACCACCACCTTCAACGGTGATGTTAAGGTCAAATTTTTCTGCAAGTTCAGTCAGCTCAAGCGGCTGACGAACAATCATTCGTGCAACTTCACGACCAAAGTAAACGTCAAGTGAACGTTTATTAACTGTGATGTTACCAGTACCTGCCTGTAGGAAGACACGTGCAGTAGAAGTCTTACGACGACCGGTACCATAATATTGAGTAGTAGCCATTTATCCGCCTTCCTTTAGATCTTCAGTTCTTGAGGTTGCTGAGCTGTATGTGGGTGAACATCACCCGCGTAAACTTTCAGCTTAGCGAACATTGCGCGACCTAGAGGGCCTTTTGGCAACATACCTTTAACAGCTGATTGCATAGTACGCTCTGGAGCGTGCTCAATCATCTCTTTGAAAGACATAGAACGCAGACCACCAGGATAACCAGTGTGACGGTGATACATCTTATCGTTGAATTTGTTACCTGTTACACGAACCTTTTCAACGTTAACAACAACAATATAGTCGCCAGTATCAACGTGAGGAGTGTATTCAGGCTTATGCTTTCCGCGTAGGCGACGGGCGATTTCAGTAGCTAGACGACCCAGAGTTTTACCTTCTGCATCAACTACAAACCACTCACGCTTCACCTCAGCAGGCTTAGTGCTTACAGTATTCATTGAGTTTGCCTTTAAAGTCTTCCCTAAACTATTGAACAATAGCAACAGCTTAGCGTTTCCTATAATTATTGGTTGCTTGCATGAAATTTTGATTAGACGAATACGTCAAGCAACTTCTTACTCTGGTAGGTGGCGTAAGCAGTCAGTAAATTACCAAACCCTTTATTTACGCTAAGTCCTAGACAAAGCCCTTACAGCCCACCCTTTATAAAAAGACGTGTTCTAAACTAAGGAGCGCGCATTCTACAGAAACTGTGATTGATTGTTAAGCACTATTTCAGTGTTATTAACAGAGCACATACCTGCAAGCAAAACATTCCATTCCAGGCATCACGAAACGCAAAACATCAG
>JBLXCH010000051.1:0-8269 GCA_048265065.1 Motiliproteus sp.
CTTTTTCTTGGGCTTTAGTTTCAACAAATGAGCCGGCGAGCCCAACGCTAACGGTTAAGCCGTCTAACCCTTCGGCAATAGCGCCTTCGCTGGTATCTGCTTTGACGAACCAGAAAGCCAACAGGCAAAGGTGTAAGCTCAGCGCTACGAAAGCACTGATAATCAGGTGCTTCGTTTGAATCATATTGTTAACTTCGTGGCTAAGGTCAGCCGCGTAATACCTAGTTGTCGAATGGATGAAAGTAAGGGGTCTAAACGGGATGCTGGGAGGTCTTTATGGACATAACAAACGACGGTTGAGTCGACCGTTAACCCGAGCGTACTGATGGCTGTCACCAGTGGAGTCGTAACGATGTTGTCATCGATGAGAACAGTACCGTCGGCTAATAATTCGATCTTTGTGTCGATGACATCAAGTTCTGCTTCGCTTGATGATGACGGTATACGTAATTGGTCGCTGGAGGCTTCGATTTGTCCAGCAATCATGAAGAAAATCAGCAGCAGGAAAACAATGTTGATCGCGGGGATCATGCTGTCATCCAGTGATTTTTTGGTTTTGACCTGGCCTACGATAAGCGACTTCATAAGGACGTTGACTCACGAAGGTTGAGATTGTCGATGCCTGCGGCAATCATCTTATCGAGTAGGGCAATGACAAATTGCACTTTGACATCTGGTGCTGAAGAAAGAATGACACTGTCATTGTTTTGGGCGAATGCGGTTAACTTGGCGTTAAAGTTAGGTTGATTAAGACTAAAGACTTGCCCGTCGATGTCTGCTTGATCTTGGCTGATCAGAATCACCTGGTGAGCGGCATCGCTGGATGCCGCTCCGTTGCTGTTGGCCACGTTGTTGAACTCCAGTTTTTTCGTTTGATCAAACGTCGAAGACAGCATGAAGAACAGCAAGAGAATGAAAACGACATCAATCAGCGGGGTAATGCTGATTGAGCGTTTATGCGATGTGAACGTATTAAGCAGCACGGTTTTCTACGCTTCTCTGAGGAGTGTTCGCTTGTGCTACCGGTAATGTGCTTTGGGTGAAAACCTGCGTAACGGAATCATTAATGAGATGGCTCACACGTTCGATTTTTCGCTCCAACCAGCTATGTGCAGCAGATACAGGGATTGCCACGGCTAAACCGGCAGCAGTGGTAAGGAGTGCTTGCCAAATACCTCCAGAAAGCACCGACGGGTCTACTTGGCTACCGGCGGCTTCCATTTGTTGAAAGGCAACGATCATACCCAGCACTGTTCCCATCAAACCAAGTAATGGGCTGAGGTTTGCGATGACTTCTAGCGGTCGTAAAAAACTGTGTAACTGACTGATTAGGCCAGTGGCACGGCGGCTTAATTCTTCTTGCAAATCAGCGGGTTTGGCCCCCGCTATGATGCCTTGCATTGCGTGCAGCACTAAGGATTCCACTGAATGTTTTGGAGACAATGTGCTGACAGCTTTTGCAGTATTACCTTGGCGCCATAACTCGAGACTGGGCCGAAGAGAATTCACTTTCTCAGGGCGTAATAACGCGAGTTGCCAGAGCTTCAAGAGTATTAATGTCAGAGAAATGACCGACAAACCGGCAAGAATCCACACAACGGGGCCGCCAATCTGCAATAACTCAGATACTTGCTGATAACCATCAAACCATGGAGAAACCTCGAGTGGTGTTGATCCCTCTAGGGTTTCATTCCCTATCGCTGCGATAGCTTCGCTTGCGGGAGTGCCCGCGCTTTCCAGACCGCTAGTGCTTGTGCTTGGGTCACTACTATTGCTCATCAGGTTATTCACCGCTTCTATGGGGGCCTCGCTTTGCTGGGCTGCATTGTTTGTTTCTGTTGTTCCTACAACGCTTTTATCGGTGACCTGTGGCGATGTAACAGCAGGTTCGTTGGAAGAAGGTATTGAGGTTATGGGATGATCATTCATAGTCTAAAACTTAACGTACAACTGAATAAGAATGAGATATGTTATCGTTAAGGTTTATGAAAAACAACAAGTATGTGTAGAAACTACACACGGGCAGAAAAAGTTCCGTTGGAAAGGGGATTTATTTTTCGTGCTTTAGTGTGGGCTTACGGGGAGGGTGAGCGTGAAGATCACGCCCGTTTTGCAGGCTCGATTTTTGCCACTGAGTTTGCCGTTATGATGCTCACAGATGAGTTGGGCAATGTGTAAACCCATGCCTAGATGGGGACCGTCATTATCGCTGCGGATTGAAACGAGGTTATCAAACAGCTGGTTTTGCATGTGCTCTGGAAGTAAAGGGCCTTCATTGCTGATGCTAATAATGTAATGGTTGTTTTCGAGATGATAATCCATCGTGATACTGCCACCGGAAGGGCAAAAGCTGTGGGCATTATCCATAATTTTGTCGATCATCTGTACTAGCAGATCTGGTGCGGCGGTTACTTCTTGCGGTGCCGAGTTGCGATCAATACCCGTTAACTTCACCTTCTGAGAATGGTAAAGATCTTGGTAAGCCGCACTAAGGTCACGCAAAATCTGGACGATATTGACCGTTTCAAACTCAGTGTGAGCCAGGCTTTCTTCGACGCGTCGGGCCTCACTCATGGCGGTTATAATATTGCCTAATCGGGACGCGCCTTCTTTGGCTCTTTCTTGGTAGATGTTGCTATTTTCATCGAGGGGTTGGTTGCTTAAGTTATCTAGTGACGAGTGAATTATTGCTAAAGGTGTTCGTAGCTCGTGAGATAGCTTACGGGACAGGTCTTTTAGATATTCAGTATATTCATCAACACGTTGCAGCAACGCAGAAAAATCGCGCGCTAAGTCGCCGACTTCATCTTTGGAGCGCACATTCGGGAAATGACTGCTCAAGGCATCATCTCCCTCCAAGGCGTTTCGGGCTGCGTTGCTAAGTCGGCGGATTCGCCAAGACAGCCAGCTAGCGTAGCCAATAATGACGAAAATCACACAGACTAAAGTCAGCGCACTGGTGAGGAAAAGTCGATTGAAAGCTTGGTCTGTCAGATCAGAGGTTTGCTGACTGCTTTGCTCTGCAACGATGGCGCCTAGCAACCGATTGCTAGGGCCAAAAATAGGTGCTGCGCTGGCTAATATGTGATGAGACGTCTCAACTAAGCTGTTTTCGTCCGTGTTACGTGGCAGATACCACTGGCTGGCGCTTAATTGTGTGCTTGGTTTTTCGGCAAGTTCTTGTTCCGAGTTGTGCGTTGCGGCGAATAAAACACGGGCCACTTCTGCCCGGTCGGCTAGATTGACCTCGTCAAGAAAATCTTCTTTAGGGGAGTCTTCTCGCTTCAATAGCCGTTTATAAAGTTGCTGTAATAGCCAATGAGCTTGCTGTGGCTGGTCTTGGTCTTCAATGGTGCCAGCTTCTGCTAATAACCAGCCTTGTGGGTTAAGCAGTTTTACCCGCATGCCTTGTTGAGCAAAGGGTGCAATCAGCTGTTGGTAGTTTTCCGATGGGTACAAAATGGTCGGTAATTGCTCAGATGGAATGCCTTCACCGGGGCCATAAACCTGTGCACTATTGACGTCAGTTCCCGTTTGGTTAACGACAATAAAGCTGAGTTGCCCACCGACAAGCGTGTGGGGTAACGTCATTTCGATTTGATACCCTTGAGGTTGGTCAACCCACGTTGCGGTAATGCCGCTTTGTAATTGATGGCCAGTTTGATCAACGCGAATCGGGTTGATTTTACCGGCGGCTGCGGTAGCAAATACGTAATTAACTCCTAGACCCGTTTGGAGAATTAAGCGGTCACCGTTGAAAGGTGAGGAAAGGCTTGGGTTGCGGTAACTGACGTTGGCATCATTAACGTCGAAGAGCAGTTGGATTTGGCCATTAAAAATACTGCATCGGTAACTGACTTTGATATTGGCGTTATCTGAGTAAAGGCTCCAAGGTAAAGGGTCTCCGTAGCGATTAGTCCATTCATTATCAACCACATAACCATCGGCTCGGATTGGGCGTCTTGCTTGAAAGCAGTAAATAGGCTGCTGTGTGTTTTCAGGGTTGTTTACCGCGTTACTTGAATGAAGCAACAGTGGTGCTTGGCTGATGGCCTGGGCAATTAGCTGACTGTTGTTTTCCAAAAGGCTAATTTGACGCGCTTCTAAGGATTCACTCATATCAAGTAAGTATTGATACCCCGCCCAAGGTAGGGTTAGCAGCAATAGGCTAATGCAAAGCAGCTGTTTGTTCAGGGTCATGATGATTGAGGGTCTAACCAGCGATAACCTTGAGCATAGACGGTTGCTATGCAATCAAACTGGTTGTCGATGGTTTGGAATTTCTTGCGGATACGTTTGATGTGTGAGGTGATCGTATTGTCATCCAACACAACGTTGGCAGCATCCATTAACTGTTGTCGGTTTTTAACTTGCCCGGGGTAGCGTGCGAGTGCGTGAACGATCCAAAACTCGGTCACCGTTAAATCAACAAGAGCCGTTTGCCAAAAAACCTGTAAGCGCGATTTGTTAATACTGAGGTAACCGCGATTTAGCAGTTCGTCCAGTTCTTGATTGCCTTTGGAAAAAGCGTCGATACGGCGAAATAATGCAGTAATTCGCGCCATCATGTGATGTAGGCTGATATCTTTGGTCAAGTAATCGTCAGCGCCTAAGCGCAGACCTGACACCTTATCAAATTCATTTTCGCGAGCGGTGAGAAAGACGATGGGTAGCGTTGATGAGCGGCTTCTTAAGTCACGGCAAAGGTCAAAGCCACCTTCAAACTCATCTCCAAGCCCTACATCAATAATAGCGAGATCCGGTAGTGACTTTTGGAACGCAGACCACGCTGAAGGACGGTCAGGATAGAGGCTCACTTGGAAACCTGCCTGTTGTAATGCATCACGGTAGTTCGCCGCAATAGCAGGCTCATCCTCGACGATAGCAATATTTTTAGGCATGCAGTTAACCATTTTGATGATGACTGTGACGGTTAGAACATAAGCTGTTGTATTTCATCCGCTATTGTAACTGAAAGATAGCCTAGAAATAGTGATTGCCATTTTTCATCATAATTCCTCTAAGATTGGTCGGTTTTGCTGACGATATTTTGCGAATTTAAGCGTTTTACTAAAGGTATCCCTTAGCGTTGTGATGGAGCCTTTTCATGCCCTACCTTTCTATACCCCGAACCAGAATGGTTTTGATGGCGAAAGCCGCACTACCCTCCAGTGCCGTTTGCAGATATCAGAGCAGGCGATTTAATCACCATCGATTCAATCAGCATCGATTCGATCACCATGATGGAACGATTCCGTTACTAAAACAACGCGTTAAATCGCCGGTGGATAAACGGTTAAAGAGCGGTTGGCTATTGGCTCTAATGGTTGTTGTGCTGTGGTTTTTTACCACGCAAGTGTTTGCTCGTGTTGATAGCACACCTGATTGGGAAGGGATCAGTAGTGGCGAACTTTGGTTGATGGATGATCAACGCAATGCTCAGCCCGCACACATGACACAAGCTAGTGACATTGCGCTTTCAGTCAATGGCTTGCTTGCAACGGTGACGGTGAAGCAAACGTTTACTAACCCTAGCAAACACTGGATGGAGGGCGAGTATTTATTTCCTTTGCCAGAAAAATCCGCCGTTGATCGGTTTGAGGTTCGTGTCGGTGAGCGCAAAATCGTTGGCCAAATTAAGGAAAAATCCCAAGCAAAAAAAATATACCAACAAGCGAAAGCGGCAGGTAAAAAAGTCGGAATGCTAAGTCAGCAGCGGCCTAATATGTTTACAACCAAAGTGGCGAACATTGCGCCTGGGGAGTCAGTGGTTGTGCTCATTTCGTATATTGAGCAGGTGCGGTTTGATAGCGGCACTTTCCGCCTCAGACTCCCGACAACATTAACGCCACGATACATGCCGAAAACACCAAGTGCTTTCTCTAAAGTGCAGAATTCGTCGGCATCACTACGTGAAACCACGGCGCTTGGTGGCTCGGCAGGATTATCGCAGACATTCGGTCATCACCCTGAAACACCGGAACAGCCGATTGTATTGAGTGGGTTAGGCTGGGAAAAAAAACGTTTTGTGAGCGGCAGCTCTGTGGGTGCAGCCGGACATGATTATGAGATGAATAGCGGTTTTAATCCAAGCCAGATTCACTCTATTGATGCAGGAGGCCATTTCACCTTATCTGCCGAGATTGACCTGCAAATGACATTGGCAAAAGTGGAAAGCCTTTATCACGAGATAAAGGTCAGCAAGAGTGGTAGTCGTTACCAGCTTAACCTTGCTAAAACTCATGAGCCGATGGATCGCGATTTTGTACTTGAGTGGCAAGGCGCACAAACGGATACCCCCAAAGCAGGGATGTTTATCGAGTCGTTTGCAGGTGATGATTATGGCTTGCTGATGCTACTGCCTTCGCCATTAGCGTCTGAGATGACTGCACATGGCGAGGCTCAGCGACATGGGGTGAGCTTAGGCAAGGAACGGATTTATATTATTGATACCTCCGGATCAATGAGTGGGCCTTCTATTCGACAAGCAAAGCAAGCGCTATTGCAATCTCTAGGCCGGCTCACCGAACAGGATCGTTTTAATATTATTGCCTTTAACTCAACGACAGATGCGTTATTTGCTAACCCGGTTGTTGCTACAGCGTCGATGGTGGCAGAAGCCAAACGGTTTGTTGTTGGGCTTAAAGCCGAAGGTGGGACAGAAATGCTACCAGCGCTTAAGCGAGCACTTCTCGACAGCCGTTATCGTCAATTCAGCCGTGAAGAAACGCATAATAGCGCTAGGGTGCGGCAAGTGATTTTTATGACGGACGGGGCGGTAAGCAACGAAGCGCAGCTGATGAGTGAGGTCCAGCAAAGCTTAGGTAATCAGCGTTTGTTTACGGTAGGTATTGGCGCTGCACCAAACAGCTACTTTATGCGCAAAATAGCCGAGTTTGGTCGAGGCTCATTTACTTACATTGGCAACACGACCGAAGTTCAAGACAAAATGTCAGCGCTTTTTCGGCAGTTAGATCAGCCTCAGCTAACCGATATACGTATTCGCTGGCCTAATGGTACGTCAGTGGAACATTACCCTAGCAGGATACCGGATCTGTATGCAGGTCAGCCATTAAGCCTTGTGATTAAGTCCGCCAACTTGGCTGGTATAGCGATCATTGAAGGGCAGATTGGGGGTGAAAGTTGGCGACAAGAGGTGAATATTTTACCTGAACAATCAGCGAACTTACCTGCTATGGGTGTGGCAAAACGATGGGCCCGAGAAAAAATAGGCAACGTCTTGGACGACGGCGTTAAGAGTCAGGACCCTGAAATGGTACGGCAAACGGTGCTTCCCCTTTCGCTCAAGTATCAGGTGATGAGTCCTTTCACACGCTTTATTGCGGTGGAAGAGCGTGTAAGTCGGCCCATGGGAAACGCTCTTGTTGATCAACGTATTGCCAGCATGCTGCCTGTAGGGTCAACTCAAAAGGGGATCAATTTTCCACAAACGGCAGCCGGTTCGGGTTTATTTTTGATGCTTGGCTGTATCGTGCTCGCTTTCTTTTTCCTATTTATGTGGCTCTATCGTCAGCCAAAAAATTTAGTAGGATGGCGAGTATGATGGCCGATTGGTTCTGGGCACTGAAGAGAAGAGCTGTAGCGAACGTAAGTCGACAGACATTAAAGAATGGCCTCTTATGCCTCTTATTGTGTTTGGCCCTGGCTTTAATTGGGCAAGGAACGTGGATTCAAGCCAAAGCAGTGTTAGCCCAATGGTTGATTCACTCCGCGTGGATTGATAGTGATCCAAGAGCAAAACCTTGGCCTTGGGCTGATACGTGGCCGGTGTCTCGACTCACCGTTGAACGCCTAGGTGCTGATTTGATTACTTTACAAGGCATTGAGGGTAACAGTTTGGCATTTGGTCCCGGTGTTATCGAGATCGATAATAGTCACGGGGGCACTTCGGTGCTGATTGCCGGCCATAAGGATACGCACTTTCGTTTTTTAGAAGGGTTAAAAGTAGACGATCGAATTCGCTTACAGAACCCCAATAGCGAGCCGGTTGATTATCAAGTGAGGACTATTCGTGTGGTTGATAGTCGTGAGCAAAAACTACTGTTGGATGCTGGGGAAGACCTTGTCTTAGTGACTTGTTATCCTTTTGATACGGTAACAGTCCAAGGTCCGTTGCGGTTAGTGGTTTATGCGCAGCGTGTGACAAAACGAGTAATGGAATCTCGTTATCCACAACCCGCATTGGTTTTATAAGCAGCTTATTTGTTGCTGTTGATACCGTTATTAAAACCGCTAGTTATTTGTCTGT
>JBLXCH010000051.1:8279-22181 GCA_048265065.1 Motiliproteus sp.
AGTAATTATTATTGGGTGAAGTACTATTATAGTGAGAATAGCATGAGCAACACGATTCTTTCGTTTTGGTTTGAAGAAATTCCCCCCAAAGCATGGTGGATAAAAAGCGATGAATTTGATGCAGAAATTGCTGCCCGGTTTGGGCAATTACACGAGCAGGCCATTGCTGGCGAACTAGCACATTGGCGTGAGACCGCGTTGGGCCGCCTTGCAGAAATTATCGTGCTGGATCAGTTCTCTCGTAATATCTATCGCGACAAGGATCAGGCCTTTACAGCGGACCCTCAGGCGCTCGCGCTGGCTCAAGAAGCGGTTCGTGCTCAAGCCGATCGGGATCTTAACGCGGCGCAACAGAGCTTTATGTACATGCCATTTATGCACAGTGAATCGAGGGTTGTTCACCAGCAAGCGGTTGTTTTGTTCAACCAAAAAGGTCTAGAAGACAATTATAAGTTTGAGCTGCGGCATAAAGAAATCATTGATCGTTTTGGTCGTTATCCTCATCGCAATGTAATTCTGGGCCGACGCTCGACAGACGCTGAAATCGCATTTTTGAAAACACCGGGCTCTAGTTTTTAGTGAGCGCTAGCGCTAACTAGTGCGTTTAAAATAACGGATTAAGCGCGAGGGCGGAGGAGGGTAGTGATGTCAGTCAAATCGACCCGTTTCGATGCGATTTCTCCCGTTATTCTTTGCAGAATAGAGTAAATGGTCAACGAATGTGTGGAACTGCTGAGAGTTAAATGCAGGTGAAGGTGTCGTTTCTCCGATGCCAACGCTCAAGGTTAAGTAATTCCCAACGCAAGAGCTTCCGTGGTGAATTTCTAAGGCGGCAAGACTCTCAAACAACTCGGTTGCAAGCTGCTTGGCGGTGTCTAATGAGGTGTTGGTTAGTAGGATCGCAAATTCTTCACCGCCAATTCGGCAGACAATACCTTGTGCTTTCTCGAACGTATAAAGCAGCGTATTAGCAACAAGAATTAATGCCTCGTCTCCCTTGGTATGTCCGTATAAATCGTTGTAATTTTTAAAGAAATCAATATCGATAATAAGCAAGGAAAGCGTCGTAGGCGTTCTGATCGCGGTGTTCCACTGTTCAATTAATGAGCTGTCGAATTTGCGTCGATTATAGAGTTTGGTTAGGTAGTCTGTAATCGAGAGCTTTTGGTATTCGTTTTTATCATTAATGATTTGGTTTTGAGCGATTTTGTGGTTAGTAATATCGGAAATAAACCCAACCAGATAGTTGATGTTACCGCTTGTTTCTTTCACCACATTCACGACATCGCGAACCCATACAATATCGCCATTTTTTTTAATAATGCGGTACTCAAATTCGTGATCTTTGCCTTCTTCGGATTCGCTGATGCAGTAGCGTACGGCCCACTCTTTGTCATCCGGGTGAATGCTGTCTGACCAATCGGCAATGCTCACCCAATCTGCCGGACTATAACCAAGCATTGTCTCAATTTGCGGGCCGATGTGAACAAAGCGGCCGGTGCCCCACTCCACAGCAAAGGGGATTCCTCGTAAGGAATCGAGCAGCAGTGAGCGAATGTCATCGTTTCTTTGTGGGGTGTTTATGTCATTCATGCAGTGGTTCGTTGTTACACATTTGTATGGAGCTAGATATTTACACGTTGAATGTGACGTAAATGGCTTGTATGAATTTTGTACATTTATTGTAAGGTTAAACCATAGATTGCGACCACATACAACTTAATGTCAGAACGTTAAGGTGTAGAATGCTGCGTGATCCAGTCTTGCAGCGCTTCAGCAGGCATCGGTCTGGCAATACCAAACCCTTGCAGCAAATGGCAATGTTGATCGGTTAGCCAGCGCGCTTCTGCATCGGTTTCCACACCTTCGGCGACGACCTCTAGCCCCAGTTGCTCACACATCATAATAGTTGCACCGACAATGGCTGCCTGTTTTGATTGTTGGTCTACGCCAGAAACAAAAGCGCGGTCTATCTTCAGCTCGTGCACTGGCAGATCCTTTACATAAGACAGTGAGGCTTGGCCGGTTCCGTAATCATCAATGGCAAGCTTAACGCCTAAACTTGCAAGCTCTTTTAGGTGTTTTAGCGCCTGCTCAGGCTCAATCATTAATGCGCTTTCAGTAATTTCTAAGCACAGAGTGTTTGCCGGTAACTGACTGTTTTGAAGGGCCGTTTGAACCAGTGTCGAAAATTCAGGGTTGTTAAGATCGAGCGTAGATATGTTGACGCTAACGACAAGCGTATGACCGTTATCGAACCAGTGCTTAGCGTCTTTTAATGCCTGATCTATGATCCACGGTGTTAGATTGCGAATAAACCCCGTTTGTTCGGCAAACGGAATAAATAGTGCCGGTGAGATGGTTCCTTTTTCGGGATGTTGCCAGCGGATTAACGCCTCAACACCTTTAATATGACCATCGGAGGTTTTTGTTTTGGGTTGATAGGCTAAAACGAATTCGCCTTCGTTTAAGGCTTTATGCATTTCACCAAGTAATGACAACTGCTCTAGCCCCATGCTCTCTTCACAGGGGTCGGCAAATGCAAGGCTTAGGTAGCGTATTTTAGCTTGATCAAGCGCATTGCCTGCCATTTGCATTAAATGGATCGCTGACGTGCTGTCTTGGGGAAAACGTGCGATGCCTGCTCGCGCTTCGACATCTAGGCGTTGGCCATGGAGATCAATGGGCTGGTTGATGTGTTGCAGTAATTCTTGGGTTCTGCTTTCCACGGGATGGCTGTCATTATAATTGATTAAAAGTAACGCGAACCGATCGCTATCAAGTCGAGCGGCACAATCATTTTTATGGGTTGATTGTGAAAGGCTTGTAGCGATTTTCTGAAGGATTTCATCGGCAACATGGTGACCCAGCGCCTGGTTGTAGTTGGCAAAGCGGTTGATGTTAAAGACCACCAGAGCTCCGTGACTTTGTTCGATAGCTTCTTCTAAACATTCGAGAAAACGTGTTCGGTTATTCAGTCCAGTTAACGTGTCTGTATAGGCCAAGCGTGTAATGCGTTGTTCCCGCTGAATGATACTTTCCCGCATCCTTCGTAGTGCTTTAAATAGAGTTTGTATTTCTAACAGTCGGGTTTTAGGGAGGTTGGCGGAGTAGTCACCGTCAGCGATACAGGTAGCAAGTTGCACGGCTTGCTTAACGGGTTGAGAAATCGTTCTAGCAATAAATGTGGCTAAACCCAAGCCGGTTAAGAGCGCAGTCAGTCCGATGATAACAATGGCGATACGAGCATCGTCCGCTTCTTCTTGAAGCCTAGCTGTTTTCAGCTGCATGGAGGCCTGTTGTTGGGCATCAAGGGCCATGGTGTGGGTTAGCAAGCGTTTCAATACCGGCCCAGTTTTGCTCTCAAAATGAGCTTTTGCGGACGCCAGGCTATCAACTTCTAGCATTTCTACCGTTGAGTTAAATGCCTTTCGGTATTGCTCGCGAAGGTCACTGACTGGCATAACATGAGCAATATCATTGGCACTTTCTTTTAGGGAGAGTAACGCAGTGTCGGCACTTTTTATGGCGGCATCCATACTTTTATAGAGATCGACTCGGCGTTCTCTATCTTCAGTTTGTAGAATTCTTAAGAGATCAATCGCTGACGCTTGGGAGTGATGAAAAAGCGCCTGGGTTTGTTGTGCATTGCGTGCTTGGATATCGACGAGTTCATGGGTGTTTTTCGTCAGCATGTGGAACCGCTCAATTGCGATTCCTGCCACGACTAGAAGCAGCACTAAAATGAAAGTAAAGGCTAAAATTAGCCTGAATTGCAGCGATGTTGTGCGTAACCAGCGAGTGCGAAAATTTGCCATTCTATTCCTGTATTAAAGTCGTAACCGTACGCTCTGCTTTCCGTGTAGTGCTTTGAAAGTGACTTGCTGTTAGTTGAAAATATTTTCTGTCATTAGAAAGTCATGGGGTGTTATTTGAGCGTGAACGTACTCACTGTTTTTTCTGTTGCTTGGGCAATGTGAAGTAATTCATCAGTCAGCCCCGCGAGTTGTTGCGTTGCATCCCGGTTTGCGTCTGCCATCCCGACGATTTGATTGACGTGCCCCGCGATAGACTGGTTCTCTCTGGCTTGGTTTTCAGCCAGTTGTTGTAAGTGTTCGAGATTATCTACTGAAGCTTGCGCGTTGCTTTCTAGGGCCTGTAATGGCGCGACAATGTCTTTGATTAGGTTCGCTCCACGATCCATTTCTGTTTTACCATCACCAATTTGCTCAGAAGCTATTTCAGTTTGTTCATTGATGGTGCGAATAACTTGGTCAATTTGACTGGTCACTTCGCTAGTACGGTTTGCTAGATTGCGCACTTCGTCAGCCACTACCGCAAAGCCTCGACCACTTTCACCTGCACGGGCCGCTTCAATGGAGGCGTTTAGCGCGAGTAAGTTGGTTTGGTCAGCAATTTCTCTAATTTGGTTCACTGCGCCTGTGACTTCTGATGCGCTCTCTGTCAGCTTAGTAACAGAGGTTGCTGAACTAGCGACAATGACGGCAATTTTAGAAATTTCATCAGCAGCATGGGTGATGACGTTGACACCTTCGTTGGCCATGTTTCTTGCCTGTACCGCTTGTTCCTGAGTGCTTTGTACTGTGGCTGCTACGGTGTCAGCAGTGGTAGATAATTCGGCAACTGAGCTGTTGATTTCGCTGGCCATCTGGCTTTGTTCAGCCGAGCCGTTTTTAACCTGGTCGGTGGTGTGGCGAATTTGGCTGGATGCGGTGCTAACCTGCCCAGCCTGACTGAGAATTTGGGTAATCACTCGGTGCAGCTCTGACCGCATGGTTGCCATGCCTGACATCAATGTGCCAATTTCATCAGAGCCTTTAGGGTCAATCTTCACGTTCAAATGCCCTTGAGAAATTTCCTTGGTAACAGCGACGGCTTGGTTCAGAGGGCTGACAATGCCTCGGGTTATCAATACCGACATTACTAAACCAGAAATCAGTGCAGCAAAACCAATAAGTAGAATAATCACCACTGAGCTTTTCGATAGGGCGAGGGTTTCGGTTTGGCGAGTGTGAAGAATTTCGCGTTGCTGTGTCACCATGTCGTTGGTGAATTTGAGCATTAGGTCTAGGGCTTCACGTGTCTCTCCGGCCATCATCTTTTTTGCAATTTCTAGGTCACCGAACTCAAGAGAATCTACGGTGCTTAGAAACTTCTCTTGATAATCCTTACGTAACACCACTAGCTGATTAACCTTTGCTAGATCAGGACTATCGGCTGTAATGGTCAACATGGAAGCGATAGCGTCATCAATAGCGCGATTTTGCTCATCGATAATAGCGTACATTTTGGCGCGTTGTTGCTGGTCATCGAGAATGAAGAGCGATAGCAAACGTCCGGCTACCCCTTCTGCGTTGGTATTGACTCTGCCTGTCAGCTCAACCATCGCGGCATCTTGTTCAACGACTTGTTGAAACTGCGTAGTGAGTTGGCTGAAGCGAAGCACAGCAACAGCAAGAATCGCGGTAATGAAGATAAGTAAAAATGCATAACTGATTGTGAGGCGGTGCTGAATCTGCATAAGGTGTTCCTGGTCAGGTTGGTAGCGATGACCAGTTTGGCCTTCGTTAATCTATTAACTATATATAGTCGAAGAGATGCAGTTTAGATGCGTTACTTTTCACTTTTAGATTAGAAAGTCAACGTGAAGGCTGTCTTTGGTCGTTTTGCTTGATAAAAAATTGATGCACGTCTTAATTTGAACTAGGTATTTGATTTATATGTGCTAATCAAATGCGTCGACAATCATTGCTGGATAGGCCTTTTCAAAGCCGTTCTATGCGCTTTAGAATGAGGTTAAAACGACATAACAAGGAGGTTTTATGTTGTCGCTAAATTCACTGATTCAGTGGCTTAAGTCTATCCCATGGTTAAGTGCGTTGATCAACCGTATTGCCACTAACCGTATCTGCATGTCTACTACGCCAAGGCCTCGGGCATTTAGCCTTTGGTCGCATATCGAATCACCAGCATCGACTTCCGAACAGGGGCCGCCAGGGGAATATACCAGTTGGCCGATGTTGACTGACCGGCTTTATTCCGCCAGGCATCTACCACCATTGAGCGAAGCGTACATCAAAGGCTTACCTGTTGATGACATGCCCGATAGCGGGAAGGTTGGTGCAGTGACCAAGCTATTTTTGCGGCAAGGTGAGATGGATAAGGGGCGTTCGACAACGCTCTTTATGTTTTTTGCACAGTGGTTTACAGATAGCGTCTTGCGGGTTGACTCAAACGACCGGCGCAAAAACACCTCAAATCATAATATCGATCTTTGCCAAATTTATGGCCTAACAGAAGCTACCGCGCGAATGTTGCGGAGCCTAGAAGGAGGCAAGCTGAAAAGTCAGTTGATCAACGGCGAAGAGTATCTTGATCATCTTGGCGAGCTTGATGACAACGGTCAGTGGGCAGTGAAACCCTGTTATAAAAACCTGCCTTATGTGCAAGATGGCCGTATTGATTACATCATGTCGGCGTGGGAAGAAGAAAGAAAGCACAAGCTGTATGCGACGGGTTTAGAGCGAGGTAATTCGTCCGTTGGTTACGTGGCTATCAGTACCTTGTTTATGCGTGAGCACAACCGCATTTGTGATGAATTAGCCAAGCGTAACCCACGCTGGGATGACGAACGTCTTTTCCAAACTGCGCGGATGATCAATACAGTGCTGCTGATGAAGTTGGTGATAGTTGATTACATCAACCACATCGCAGGGACACCGTTATTTGATTTTGACTGTAGCTTTGCTGAAAAAGAACCCTGGTACCGGACGCCATGGATCGCTTTAGAATTCGACATGTTGTATCGCTGGCATGGATTAATACCGGATGCCATGCAGGTCAATGGTCAAGAGGTTAGCCATAAGCTTTATCGTTTTAATAATGCTTTGCTAGAAACGCAGGGTTTCAACCAGATCGTACATTCAGCAAGCTTAAGCCCCGCGGGTAAAATCGACTTAAAAAATGTGCCGAACTTCATGGCGATGGCTGAATACCAAATGATCAAAATGGGTCGGGATTTTCGGCTTGCTAGCTATAATGATTACCGTAAACATTTTGGTCTTCGTTCCTTCAGTAGTTTTGAAGAGCTGACCGATGATGTGGTCATGGCGAAAGAGTTGCAGGCACTGTATGGCGATATTGATAAGCTCGAATTGATCGTTGGACTCTTTGCCGAGAAGCATGAAAAAGGGCATTTGTACGGGCAATTGCTGTACACCATGGTTGCTTATGATGCCTTTACACAAATTTATACTAACCCGTTGTTATCGAGCGCGGTGTATACCGAGGCTACCTATACTGAATATGGCCTTAACTTGATTAATGAGACCAACTCCATCCAAGACCTTGTGGATCGAAATAACCAAAGTGGCACCGAGGTGATGGCGTATTTCGGACGCAAGTAATGTTGCGTCGTGCTTGATCGAAAGGATGTTTCCTGAGGGGTGCAGTGAATGACATAACGTCCGCTGCTGTCGTGTGGTTTTCTCAGCTAGTCAGGTCGCTTGTACGCTTTAAGCTTTATTTGGGCTTGGCAACCGAGGTCTGCCTGCTCTTCAGGCGTAGAAAATAAATCCGTGGTTAGGCCGTGTACTTCTGCCATTCTGTTTTCCATCGAATCTTGCATTTCTAACTCACCAGCATGAGTAATATGTGCCAGATTAACGGCTAGTTGACGTTGTAAATGATAGCCGATTAACAGGCTGCGGTGGCAGTCGGCTGGGTCTTTTTCAGCACACATTAAGGCGATTTTCAGCCCTTTGCTCACACCTTGTTTGAGTCGTTGCACCCCGTGCAAATAAAGTGGTGATTCCATCAACCGGTCGAACTGTACCTGTCCGCATTCATCGTAGTGGTTATCATCCTTAGAACGAGGACCAAGCTCTTCACCCAAATAAACATAATGAATACGGTATTGCTTAAGCGTGGCGGCAAGTGGCTCACGATGATAGTCATGGAAGGCTTTGCTGTAAGGCACGGAGCGAACATCAGCAATAGCATCGATTTCATAGCGTTTGAGTTGCTGAATAAATACGTCTATCGGTTTAGTCGCGTATCCGATGCTGTATAACGAGAATGCTGGTGAGATCATGGGAGGAATTTTATCAGGCTGGCTTAGAGTCTCAATCCTTATCGTTTGCTGGTAGGCCGATAAACGTTAGGTAACCTATCTTGCGTTGATTCAGAGGGATCATTATTATCCGCTGCAACTTCTTAGCGAGTTTTATATGAATCAAGTCATTGCCCAAAAACGCTTTACGCTAGTCATGCTGATCGCGTTGCTAATGAACTTGGTGCTACCGGTTTTTACGGTTTATGAACTCTCACGCTTTCTTCCTTTTGTTGAACCTTCGACGACACAGCAGCAAGATACGTTTTCCCTTACAGAGCTAAAAAATCAGCAGAGTGAGTCTATTCTACTTTGTACGGTTGAGGGTTTTAAGTGGGTTACTGTTGCTGAACTCGCGGTAAACCCAAGGTCAGAAAGTCATTCTTACTATGAATGTGCGCTGTGTTATTTAACGGCTCATGACGCGAAGCTGATCTTGCCGTTACCCGCAGCTCATGGGGCTAACGGTTTCTTCGTTGTGGTTGACCGTGAGGTATCGACAACCCGGTCCGTGCGTGCAGAAATTTATGCTCGCGGTTTTCCTGCGAGAGCGCCTCCTGCACTACCTAATTCACCTCATGTTATCGGTTAAGAGCCCTTAGCTGTTTGATTAATAAATTATGAATCCTTACATCATGGATTAGGTAGAAAAATGAAAAATAGCATTCGTTTATGGGTATTGAGCCTGTTGTTTTTATCGGGGTTGGCTCAAGCGCACAGTTATACTGTTGGTGATATTGAAATTGATCACCCTTTTATTCGGGAAACACCTCCTGGTGCCGCCGTGGCGGGTGGTTTTATGGCAATCACCAATCATGGTGAGGAAGCGGATCGTTTGATCGGCGGAACCGTTGAATTTGCCCGAGCATTGGAAGTTCACACTATGGAAATGCAAGGCGATGTCATGAAAATGATGAAACTGCCTAATGGTCTAGAAATCCCAGCGGGTAGCCGTGTTGAGCTAAAACCTGGCAGCTTTCATATCATGTTTATTCAGTTGAATGATCAGCTGCAAGCCGGTGATCAACTTGAGGCATTGCTAGAGTTTGAAAAAGCAGGTGAGGTTAGTGTGCATTTTAATGTCGAAGCGATGAAGCACGACGGCCATCATGATCACCGTGGCCACTAATGATCTCATGCCGTTAACAAACGTGATTGATGATTAAAGGAAAGCCAGCGTAATGCTGGCTTTTTTGATGCTGCAAATCGCACCGCTTGAGAGCAGTGGTTACTCTTTTATTGCTGTAGAGCGATTTAAAGCGATTCTTAAAACGACATAACCGACGATACCAGAGAGAATAGAGCCGGCTAATATGCCCATTCTTTCGTCAAAGATCATATTGATGCTCGTTTCCTCGAAGGCCAGTGAGCCTATAAATAAACTCATCGTAAAGCCAATACCACACAAGGCGGCCGTACCGTAAAGAGATAACCAGTCCATTCCTTTAGGCATCTGTGCTAACCCCAGTTTAATGGCTAGTGCACAGCAACCGAAAATGCCGACTTGCTTGCCGATAAACAAACCTAAAGCGATACCTACCGGGACGCCATGCATCATGCTTTCGGTAGTGACTCCTGAGAAATTAAGGCCAGCATTGGCAAAAGCGAATACGGGGAGGACGATAAACGCAACAAGCGAGTGTAAGTCATGCTCTAAGGTTTTTAATGGTGAGTAGTTAGGCTGTTTGGTTGACGTTAACGGAATGAACATCGCCAACAGGACTCCTGCAAGCGTTGCATGTACGCCAGATTTCAGCATCGAAACCCACATGATTGCACCGATAAACAGGTATAGGCTCTTGGAATCATAACCGGATCGATTTAAAAACCAGAGCACAGGAATACACAGTGCGACCACCACGAGAGCCGTGACAGATAAGTTTGCCGTATAGAAAAAGGCGATAATAAGAATGGCGCCCACATCATCGAAAATAGCCAAAGAGGTGAGGAATACTTTAAGAGCGAGAGGAACTCGAGAACCTAACAGCGACAACACCCCTAGAGCGAAGGCAATGTCGGTCGCGGCGGGAATTGCCCAACCTTGCAGTGCGGAGGGGTTTTCCCAGTTAAAGTAGACGTAGACTAGAGCAGGGATGAACATTCCGCCAATCGCGCCTACCCCCGGCAATATAATATTGCGCCGGTCCGAGAGTTCACCCTCGATTAATTCGCGTTTAAGCTCTAAACCGACAAGGAAAAAGAAAATGGCCATTAAGCCATCGTTGATCCAGAGCAGTAGAGGTTTTGCAACTTCGAGGGCGCCAATTTGAATTGCTACAGGGGTGTCCAGCAGCTTATCGTAAAGCCCACTAAGTGGACTGTTTGCCATCGTAATGGCAGCAATAGCGGCAATGATTAGCAAAATGCCGCCGGCGGATTCCATTTGTAGAAATTTAGCGATTATTGAATGGTTGTCAGCTTCAGTGTGCTGATCAATCGAGTTAGACATTGTTATCCTCATCGTTTGCCACGAAAAATGGCGGGTACCCTGATTGCAGGGTGTTGGGTTCTAGCAAGTTGAACCTATAACACTCGGTAGGCTTCGCATTGCAGCTGCCGTAAGTACTATCCAAGGCGTAAGTACTATCTAAAACGTAAGTACTATCTGAGACGTAAGTGCTATCTGAGATGATAAGTACTACGAAATAAAAGGAGCACTGGGTCATTAGTGACGAAAATTTGCTGACTTTTGTGCGTTTTACCGATGAGGCGGGAAGTTCATAAGAGCCCATTAGTGGATAAGGACATCTGAAACTAGCAACTAAAAATAAGGAAGGCAATAAAAACCGGTCTAGGCTTTCGTTATCGGTTTGTTAGTCACTCGGAAATTAATCGTCGTGATGTTAATCGATTTACCCAAAGCAGATGACTCTTTGTTAAACTAGCGAACCTGTTTTCTGGTCTGGGCTTTACCTTCGAATATTGTCGTTTAATCAGTTCGCCATAAGCGGGTTGAAGTATAAGCGCCTATCTATGAGTAACGCATACCTGTAGTGATAAAGTGGCTATAAAGCAGTTTAAAAGTATCTGTAGAAGTATCTATAAAAGTACTTATCAAAATTGGTTGTACAGCCGGCCATTATCGCGCTGTTTCTGTAGTAGGTTTAGCTATGTTAGATGTCATGAGACGTGAATGGTTTTGCAATATCCGTGGTGATTTATTAGCGGGTACAGTTGTTGCCTTAGCATTAATCCCCGAGGCCATAGCGTTTTCGATTATTGCCGGTGTTGATCCTAAGGTCGGCCTTTATGCCTCTTTCTGTATTGCGGTAGTCATTGCTTTTGTGGGTGGCCGCCCAGGCATGATCTCAGCGGCAACTGGGGCGATGGCACTGTTAATGATTACCCTTGTTAAAGAGCATGGGTTGGAATACTTATTGGCTGCAACGTTATTGTGCGGTGTGTTCCAGATTATCGCCGGCTATTTACGGCTAGGTAGTTTAATGCGATTTGTTTCGCGATCGGTTGTAACAGGCTTTGTTAATGCCTTGGCTATCGTTATCTTCATGGCGCAACTTCCTGAACTGACTAACGTCACTTGGCATGTCTATGCGATGACAGCGGCAGGTTTAGGCATTATTTATTTGTTTCCTTATGTTCCAGTCATCGGCAGAGTTTTACCTTCCCCTCTGGTGTGTATTTTGGCGTTAACTGCCGTGGCGATGTTTTTTGGTATCGACATTCGCACCGTCGCCGACATGGGTGAGTTGCCTGATGACTTGCCTATTTTCCTCTGGCCTGATGTCCCTCTTAATCTAGAAACGTTGATGATAATCTTCCCTTATTCGATTTCGTTGGCAATGGTTGGACTTCTAGAATCCTTAATGACGGCGACAATCATTGACGACTTAACTGATACCGACAGTAATAAGAACCGTGAGTGTAAAGGTCAGGGCGTTGCTAACATTGGCGCTGGCCTGCTGGGTGGTATGGCGGGTTGTGCGATGATTGGTCAGTCGGTGATCAACGTTAAGTCTGGCGGACGAGGTCGTTTATCAACATTTACCGCCGGTGCATTGCTGCTGATTATGGTGGTGTTTTTGGATGAGTGGATTGGCCAAATTCCTATGGCAGCTCTCGTTGCTGTCATGATCATGGTGTCTATTGGCACGTTCTCTTGGGATTCTATTCGCAATCTTAATAAATACCCGTTATCGAGCAATCTTGTGATGATTGTGACCGTTGTCGTTGTTGTCTTTACCCACAACTTGGCATTGGGGGTGTTTGTTGGCGTGCTGTTGGCCGCGTTATTCTTTGCGAACAAAGTCGGTCACTTTATGCGGGTTGATTCCACCTTGAATGAAAACGGTCACCATCGAACTTATCACGTTGTAGGGCAAGTGTTCTTTGCCTCATCAACCGAGTTTTCTAATGCCTTTGATTTTAAAGAAGCGATTGAACGTGTCACCATCGACTTGTCAGCGGCGCACTTCTGGGACATCACCTCGGTATCTAGCTTAGATAAAGTGGTCATTAAGTTTCGCCGAGAAGGCACTGAGGTTGAGTTAATCGGCATGAACGAAGCGAGCACAACGATTGTCGATCGGTTTGGTGTTCACGATAAACCAGAAGAAGTCGATAAATTGCTTAATCACTAATCATTGAAAATAATAACAATGGACGGAGAGAATGCATGATTAATGTTGCTTCCTGTAACGTGGTTTCCTGTATTGATGGATCAACACAGTCGTTTGCTGTATCCCAAGCAGCAACATGGGCTAGTCAACGATTACAAGCGCCGTTGGTGTTGCTTCATGTACTTGAAAAACACAGCACGCTGAATCAGGAAGATCTCTCCGGCAATATCGGTTTAGGCAGTCGTGAGCAGTTGCTTGCAGAGCTAACAGAGCTTGATGCTCAGCATAACAGACTGGTGTTAGAGCACGGACGTCGTGTGCTTGATCTTGCAGAAGCAACGGCACGCCAGTTTGGTGCTAGTGACATTACTCAACAACAGCGACATGGCCATTTGTTAGATACCGTGTTGGAGTTGGAAGAAGACACTCGTCTTTTTGTCATGGGCCGTTTAGGCGTGAGTAACGAACTCACCGTGAACCGTATAGGCTCTCAGGTTGAAACTATTGCACGAGCTATTCAGCGTCCGATTTTAGTGACGACGGGCGAATTCAAACCGCCTGAGAACTTTATGATTGCCTATGATGGTAGTGAAACTGCCGATCGTGCGATTGATCGAATAGCCGCTAGCCCATTACTGAAAGGCTTTCCATGCCATCTTGTTTCAGTGGGTAATAGCGAAGGGAAACGACAAGCTGATATCAATCGCGCGAGCAGCTTGCTAAGAGGTCATGGTTTCGAAGTCAAAGCGTCGATTATCGCCGGTGAAGTGCAACCTTCCCTCACGCAATACGTAAAGGAACATCACATCAGTCTAATGGCCATGGGCGCCTATGGTTGCTCGCGCATCCGTGAGTTTTTGCTAGGCAGCAATACCACGAAAATGATCAGCCGCAGCGAAGTGCCGCTATTACTGCTGCGTTAACTCCTCGAAAAGATTAGCGTTTCTCGGCTTCTATGCGCGCATGGCATTTACGCGTTATGTGGAACGCTCACTCCAGTAGATAGTCGCCCAGCATTTCTTCGAGTTTTTTTCTTTCAAAGTGATCTTCTATAGCGCGTCGCGCGTATAAATTCCGTTGCTTTGCGGCTTTGGCTTCCGCTTGTTGTTGAGCCGAATCAACTTCAACAAAGATGTCATGTATTGTAGATTTAAGCTCAGATAGCGGTTGGTTACTTTGCATCATGGTTTGTCT